>DATBYL010000293.1:0-10964 GCA_036513735.1 Candidatus Acidiferrales bacterium | reverse complement strand
GGCTAACGTGAAAGTTCCGGGAGCTGAAATTGTGGCGGGATTCATCGGCGCGCTGAAGGTGGCGGAGATTTTCTGATTGAGCGGAACGTTGACGGCCGCTGTGGCGGGAATGGTGGAAACTACAACTGGCGGAATCGCGTTTGCGGTCGTGCCGGTGGTGAAGCTCCAATTAAAATTCGCGGCGAGATTATTTCCCTGCGCGCTTTGCGCTGCAGTGGTGATGGTGGCGGTGTACGGCATACTCGCGGTAAGCGCGGCAGCTGGAGAAAAAACAGCGGTGTTGCTGGAGGAATCATAGATCACCGTTCCGGGCACGCTGGGGCCGCCAACTCCACCGAGGGCGAGAATGAATGTGCCGGGCGCGGTGATGGTTGCGGCGTTCATGGGCACATTAAATGTTGCGGACATTTTCTGATTGAGCGGCACGAGAGCCGCGCCTGCGACAGGATTTGTGGAAATAACGATTGGAATTGGTGCGGTAGTGAACGTCCAGGAGACGTTGGTAGCGAGGCTATCATTAATAATGTCTTGCGCGCCGGTGGTGATGGTGGCGGTGTAGAGCGTGTTGCCGAGAAGATGCGCGGACGGCGTGAAAGTGGCCGTGCTTCCAGAAGACGTGACAGTACCCGCAACGGATACGGCGCCGGGACTTGTCAATTTGAAGGTGGAAGACGTGATTGTTGCGGGATTCATCGGTTCGTTGAAGGTTGCGCTGACGATTTGAGTGACGGGCACGCCGGTGGCGTTATTGACGGGAATCGTGGAGACGACAAGAAGCACAGTGGGGCTGACGGTTTGCTCGCGGCCGCATCCGGCGAAGAGAGTTGCAGAGAAAAATGCCAACGTCCAAATCGTTCGTGTGATTGCCTTGCGCATTTGAGTCTCCTGATGGTGCGTCGAGCGGCGTTGGAAAGATTTGTCCACCGCGCCGGAAAAATTGCGAAGAATCGGCTACACGACTGCGGGCTTGACGATTGTTAGGAGCAAGGGGTGTTCCAAACTAAATGCGACGGGGATTTAGTTTCAGACTTGGCTAAGTAGTTGATTCGGAAGGTCGAGTGGAAAGTGGGTGAGTGAGTGCGGTGCGGGAAGTTTCAGAGTGGGAGCGGGAGTTGGTTCTGAAATGGGACTTGTGGAAAATCGTTTTGGGAATTTTTAGTTGGTGGCGCTATCTGATTCGGTGCTACTTGGTGGCTGGTTTGGGAGCGGCTTGGAAACTTTCTAGCGCGGTGGCGAGATTTGGAAATGTGGGAATGGCGTCGAGCAAGCGGGTGACGCTGAGCGCGTCATGCACGCGTCCGGCGGGACAGACGAGGCGAAGGCTGCCACCTTTGCGGGTGAGGCCAGTGCATTGACGGACGAGAGCGCTGATGCCGGAGCTATCCATTTGAATTAGGCCGCTAAGATCGACGAGCAATTTTTTGCAACCGGTCGCGGTGATGCGCTGAAGTTCGCGATCGAAGAGTTCGCTATTTTCACCTAGGGTGGCGCGGCCGCGCGGCTCGACGATGATGATGTCGCCATCGGTGCGAGTGTTGATTTCGAGTTTTGGATGTTCGACGTTCATGACGATAACTTTACGTTCTGCAACTTCACGTTCTACCGGCCGAAAGCATTATACGACGGAGAAGCGATTGCGCCATCCAGAAGTTTCCATCCCGATACTTCGGGAAGACAATTCTCAAAAGATTAGACGCGCGAACAAAGAAATCGTCTACCGGCGGATAGTACGCGATGCGTCTAATCCGCAAACACTGTGGAAATCATTTTCCGGGCGAAAGTTGCGGCGCTCGTATAATAGAGATTGCTGGAACAACTAAACGCAGAGACCCCCGACTTGGGCGCCGGGCAGGAGCAGGCGCCGATGAACACTCTGATGAGCACACCGACTTCAACCTTGCCTGAAGCGCCGCAGGAAACGCGGCTGGAAGAAATTCAGGCGCAACTAAAAAAACTGGAGCGCCGCGATTGGTGGCTGTGGGCGATCGCCATTGTGGTGATGCTGCTGCTGACCATGGCGGTGGTGTCGCTAAGTTTTCCGGGGCTGATGAAAACGGAAGATCCGATTTTTCAATTCAGTTTAAATGAAGCAGTGCGCGGGCTTGTGGGACTGGTTCTGCTGTTCAATACCTATTCGATTTACCAGCAAGTGCAAATCAAACGGCTGCGGCGACAATTTTCGGAACAGCTGCAAGTGATGAGCCGGTTGAAAGTGCGCGCGGAAGAATTTCATCGGCTGGCAACGGTGGATCCGCTGACGGGACTTTACAATCGAAGGTTTGCGGAGACGCGGTTGGCGGCGGAAGCTTCGCGTTCGCAGCGATACGGGCATCCGCTGACGGTCGTGTCATTCGATTTGAACAATTTCAAACAGATCAACGATCAGTATGGGCATCCAGCCGGGGATCAAGTGCTAAAGGAGTTTGCGGAGCGATTGAACAACGCGATCCGGGTTTCAGATTACGCGATACGCATGGGCGGCGATGAATTTCTGGTGATCTTGCCGGAATGTCCGGCGGAGCAAGTGGAAGCGCTCTTTGGGCGGTTGACGGTAATTGAAGTGAATTATGCCGGGCACTTAATTCCGGTGAAATATTCGGCGGGTTGGGTGGGATACGAAGCGGGCGAGTCGCCGGAAATGTTTTTGGAACGCGCCGATCGATTGTTATACGCGAATAAACGCGAGAGCAAGCAAACAGCGGCGCCGGAATTTGCGGTGCACAGTTCCTGAAGGTTTTTCCTAAAAACAAAACCATCAGAAGTGAACCCCGGCGGCATAGTGCGCCGCCGGATATCCTTCGAGGCAACGAACCTGATCGGTTCGTCTCAGGATGACGTCAACACATTGATCGCGCGTCCTGAGTGATTGACGAATTTATTTGGCACCGTTTGGCGCGGGCAATTGCGAATGAACGAGAGGGGCGTCCAACAATTCGCGGACGCGGCGGGCAAGCTTTCCCGGGTCGAATGGTTTTTCCACAACAACGCCGCCAGCTGCGATCACTTTGGTGAGCGCTTCATTATCGGAACTGTAGCCGGTGGTGAAAATTACGGGGAGTTCCGGGCGGATCTGCTTCATGCGCTTGGCGGCTTCCAGTCCGCCGATGCGCGGCATCACCATATCGACGATAACGAGATTGATTTCGCGCGCGTGATTCTCAAAGATGCGAATTGCTTCTTCGCCATTCACGGCGAGCAAAACGCGATAGCCGCAATCCTCGAGCGCGCTGCGCACCATCTCGCGAATGCCCTCGTGATCGTCGGCGACGAGCAAAGTTTCATTCCCGCCGCGAAGAGCAGTTTCTTCCGGCTTGAAATTCGGCTGGGACAAATCGACGGCGGCGCTTTTCACCACAGGCAAATAAATGCGGAATGTTGTTCCATGATTCGGTTCGCTATCCACGGAAACGAATCCGCCGTGCTGGCGAATGATGCCGAAAACAGTGGCGAGTCCGAGGCCGGTGCCTTTGCCGGGTTCCTTGGTTGTGAAGAAGGGCTCGAAAATATGCTCGCGAGTTTTGGCGTCCATGCCGATGCCGTCATCGGAGACAATTAGTTCGGCGTGACGGCCGGGAGAAAGTCCGGGAGTTCTGCGGCAGGCGGCTTCGTCGAGATTGGTGTTGCGCGTTTCGATGGTGAGGCAGCCGCCGGAGGGCATGGCGTCGCGCGCATTCAGACAGAGATTCATTAGCACTTGTTCAATTTGCGAAGAGTCAGCGCGAACGGCGAAAAGTTCCGCGGCAAGTGAAGTTCTGATTTCCACATCTGTGCCGATTACTTTTTCGAGAAGGCTGAGGACGTCGGTGACAACGGCGTTGAGTTGAATATCCTGCGGCTCCAGAATTTGCCGGCGCGCGAAAGCGAGCAACTGGCGAGTGAGTCCCGCGGCGCGGCCGGCTTGCGTGCGGATTTTCTTGAAATATTCTGAAAGGCGGCTATCCGGAGGCGCTTGTTCGCTGCCCAGTTCCGCCCAGCCCATCATGGCGCCGATCACGTTATTGAAATCGTGAGCGATGCCTCCGGCAAGTTGTCCGATGGCTTCAAATTTGCGAACCTGATGAAGTTGCTTTTCCAGCGCGCGGCGCTCGGTCACGTCCTCGACGATAATTTCGAGTTCCTGCAAATCTCCGGATGCGTTGGGAACTCCGCGGCCGCTGAGGCGAACGAGAAGCGGCAAACCATCTTTGCGTTTCCATTCCACTTCCACGCCGAGGACTCGTCCGGTGCGGTGATATTCCTCGAGCAACAATCGCTCGCGATCTTTTGGATAGCGATAGGCGGCCAGCGCGGAAAGATCCATCAGTTCTTTGCTGGATTCATAGCCGAGCATGCGAACCAGCGCGGGATTCACTTGAAGAAAACGGCCGTGAACTGTCTCGCGGTAAATTCCGTAGATGGCATTATCAACAAGCTCGCGATAACGCTCCTCAGAGTGGCGCAGCGCGAGTCCGGAGCGATTGCGTTCCTCGCGCAAACGCTGCTCGCCGATGGCGCGATCAATAGCGTAAGGCAGACGAGCGAGGCGATCCTTCAAAATATAATCGGAGACGCCTTGTTGAATGCAGGAAACAGCAACCTCTTCACCCAAAGCTCCGGTGACGAGAAGGAATGGAGTTTCATATCCGGCGTCGCGTAGAAGATGCAGAGCGTCCATGCCGGACCAGCCGGGAATATTGTAATCGGAGAGCACTACGTCGTACGTGCGGGCGTCCAACTGATGGACGTAATTTTCGGGAGTGGCAACAACGTCGATTTGCAAAGCGTAACCGGCGCTGCGAAGCGCGGCGGTGCAGAGTTCCACGTCGGTGGGTTCATGTTCGATCAGCAGCACGCGCAGGGCGCGTTCGTGCGATGCGGAATACTCCACCGGATTTCTCCTGAAACGCCGAGATACGTTTTACTTTAGTAGTGGTAAGACCGGAGCTTCGGGAACAATTGTTCCAAAAAAGAAAACCTATTCCGAAGACAACGGCTGCTGGATCTGCTCTCCAGCAACGACACAATCGCGCCCGGCATTTTTGGCCAGGTAAAGATGGCTATCGGCGCAGGCGAGCAGTTCACGGGGGGATGCGCCGTGTTTCGGAAAAGCTGCAACGCCCAGTGAGAGGGTCACGGGCTGCAATTCAATCTCACCAAGTTTAACGCGAAGTTGCTGAGCTTCCGAGCGCAATTGTTCGGCGCGTTGCCAAGCCACCGCTAGCGGGGCCTCCGGCAGAATCAGCAGAAATTCTTCTCCGCCATAGCGGCAGGCAATATCTCCCTGACGGGTGCGGGATTGCATCATTTTGCTGAGCGCCGTAAGCATGGCGTCTCCGGCGGCGTGCCCGTGCGTGTCATTAAATCTTTTGAAGTGATCCACGTCGAGCATGATGATGGAGAGATGCCTGCGGGAACGGGCGGCGCGATTTATTTCGCGCTCGAGAGATTCTTCCAAGTAGCGGCGATTGAATAATCCGGTGAGCGGATCGCGAACCGTTTCGATGAGCAAATTTTCCCGTTGACGGAGACTGACCAGCGCGCGGCCGAAATGTTCGGCAACAATCGCGGCACGGTGGCGAATGGCGGCCGTGGTGCGAGGCGAATCGGGATTGTCGTCGACGGGTTCGGCCAACTTCAATTCCAGAAGGCCGAGAACTTCATGTTGTCCGAGCACGGGCATGCACAAGGACTTCATGCGCGATGGCGCGGTGATATGCGCGCACGGACTCGCGCCTTCGAGCGTGTCCACAGGACAAGCTGCGCGCACGGCGTTGCAGGTGTCCGAAGGAAACGAGCGGACGGGCGGAGGATCCACGCCCCAGATGACGACGGTTTCGAGCAATTTTGATTCGGGGCAAAGCAAACGCAGCGCGCCGGAATCTTCGCCAAAGAGTTTTGTGCCAAAATGCGCGAGCACGCCATAGGTTTGCGTCGCGCTGACCCGAAGCTGGAGCAGATCATCCATCTCGCCAAGCAGCGCCATTTCCTTCAAGCGCTGTTCGAGCTGAGTTGCCCAGCCGGTTAATTTGAGGTTCGCATTGCGAAGCTCGTTTTCGGCGGAGCGGACGCCGGTGGTGTCACGGAAAATGCCGACGCAGCCGCGAAAACTTTCCGTAGGATTAACGCACGGAGAAACGGCGAGGTCGAAAGTTTTATCTTTGGAAGGAAATGAGATTTCGCCGCGTTCCGACCGGCCGCTCAACTGCATGCGGCGGTGAGGACAATCTTCGGGCGGTTCGGCTGTGCCGTGAATCACCTGATGGCAAGGCTTGCCGATCAATTCAAAAATATTGTGGCCGAGAATTTCCGATGCGGCAAAATTTGCGCGCTGGATGATGCAATTTTCGTCCATCAGCAACACTGGATCAGGAACTTTTTCAAAAACCAGTTCCATGTTTGAGGTATGCACGGCGAGCCGGTCGGCAAGTTCAGCGGCCGAAGATTCGTGCGCGGCGCGCACTAGCGCCTCTCGTACCGCGGTTGGCAGGCGATCGAGATGATCCTTGCGAACGTAGTCGGCGGCGCCATGCTTCAGGCATTCAACAGCCATTTCATCACCAAGCGTGCCAGTGACGATGAGTACGGGCGTCGTTAAATTATTTTCGCGAACCAGTCTTAAAGTTTCGAGTCCCGACCAGCCTTGCAGGCGATAGTCGGAAAGCACGACGTCATAGCGAGATTCGCGGAGGCGCATGGCAACGTCTTCGGGCATGGAAGCAACATCGCAGGTAACCTGAAAGCCGGCGCGATCTAGCACACGGACATTGAATTCGGCGTCGAGCGGAGAATCTTCCACGATGAGCGCATGCAAACGCTCGGGAGTTTTATTGTTCGATTCTTGCCTGGGGCCCATATCGTTCTTCAAAATCTAATTGTCTGCGCTCGAGGAGCGAGAATTAATCGGCGGTTGATTAATGAGCATCCAATACCAACCGAGCTGGCGGACAGTATCGCGAAACTTATCGAAATCCACAGGCTTTTGGATGTAGCTGTTTACGCCAAGCTGATAGCCGTTTACGACGTCGCGTTCCTCGCGTGAAGACGTCAGAATCACGATGGGGATCAGGCGCGTGCGGTCGTCGCGTTTCAGTTCACGCAAAACGGTAAGCCCATCGATCTTCGGAAGCTTCAAATCGAGCAAGACGAGCCGGGGATGTTCAGAGCCGTTGCGCGCGGCATAGGAATTCCGGAAGAATAAAAAATCCAGAGCTTCTTCTCCGTCGCGAACGACGTGAATCGTGTTCGCTAAATTCCCGGAGCGCAGAGCACGCAAGGTCAGTTCGGCATCGGCTTCGCTATCTTCAACGAGCAAAATATCCACGGTACTTTCCATAGTCAGGAAACAATCCTCTCGGCCGGCCACGAGCCCGATGCAGTGGTAGCGGGAATGCCAACAGTGAAATAAAAAGACGCGCCGTGTTCCGGCTCGGATTCCGCCCAAACTCGTCCGCCGTGTTTCTGAATAATGCGTTGCACGGTGGCGAGGCCGACTCCAGTACCTTCAAATTGTTCGGAAGTGTGCAGGCGCTGAAAAACGCCAAAAAGTTTGTCGGCATATTTCATGTTGAAGCCAACACCATTGTCGCGAATCAGAATGGTGGTTTCGTCTTTACCTTCCAGCTGAAAAACTTCGATCACCGCGGATTCACGGTTGCGCGTGAATTTCACGGCATTGGCAAGCAAGTTCGCAAAAACTTGTTTCAGCAGATTCGGATCACCTTGAACGACCGGCAACGCGCCGATTCGCCAGGTGATGTTCCGTCCGGCCAGATCGGATTGCATCTCGTTGCGAGCGACATTCAGAATTTCTCCGAGAGGAACGCGCTGCGGCGCAATGCCTTTTCGCGTGAGGCGAGAAAGATTCAGCAGCGCATCCACCAGCAGCCCCATATTGTTGATCGACTTCTGAATGCGATCCAGGCAGTGGGCGGCTTCGGGAGTCAACTGGCTGGCGAAATCCTCCATTAAAATTTTTGAAAAGCCGTCGATGTGGCGGAGCGGCGCGCGAAGATCGTGCGAAACGGAATAGCAAAAGGCTTCCAATTCGTGATTGGAGGCCTGAAGCTGAGAGGTGCGTTCGATGACGCGCTGCTCAAGGACCGCGTTCAGCAGGCGAATTTCTTCTTCGGCGGCCACACGTTCGGCATTTTCATCGCGCAGCAAATCATTCACACGCTGGACTTCCATGGTGCGCTCTCGGACGCGCTGCTCGAGCTGAACGTTGGCTTGCGCGAGCAGACGTTCTGCGCGCAATCGAACGGAACTTTCTCGCCAGAAGATGGCGAGCGCGCCGCCCATCAATAGGAACGCGACAATTCCGCCCCAGAGTTCGAGGCGTTTGGCGCTCCTTGAGGCGACGGCCTGGGCGTCCGAGCGCGATTTCAAAAGATTATTTTCTTCGTCCAACATTGCGGTATAGGTTTTGTTCAGACTGAGCGAAATAGGCCGCACTTGCGTGGCGATTCCTGCCACCGCTTCCGCGCCGGTCTTGCCCTGACGGCGCAGATCCATTGACTGGCGAACCAGCTCAAGAGCTTCATTGGATTCCGATCTGAGGTCGGAGACATGGCTCAATTGAGTGGGATTATCCGAAGTCAGTTGCTGAAGGTGATCTATCGCCGTGTGAACACTAGTGATGGCTGCGGCGAACGCAGGAATGTCGGCGTCATTGGCGGTCTTGTAGTAATCGGCGGCAGCCGCGCCGCCAGCTTTTGCGGCGGCGGCGTAATCGCCGATAGTCGAAATCACGTCGCGGCTGTGGATCACCCACTCGCTGGAATGAATTTGCTGGTTGGTCTCGCGATAGGCCATGCCCATCAAGAATATGAGGAGACCGGTGGCGAGAAGGAAACCGCCGGCGGTGAGCCAGCGCGTACGGCGTGAAGGAAAATTCCAGCGCGAGACTCTGCTGGAGCTGCCAGTGCCCAAATCGCGTTCGGAGACAGGGATATTGCTCATCGGATGCAGTCCAGTACCGATTCTTACCCGAGGAAGATCGGGCGCTACCCATGGGCGGGCAAGTCCATTCTGCCTAACTGCGGTGAATTGTCAATTGGATCGGGGGACAGGTGTGGTGTTCCGGTAATGGTCAGATTTACGCCGAAAACACGCATTGCGCCGTACCATTATGGTACGAACGGGGGTTTGGCGTCTTTAATTTGAACGTGATACCGCTCAAGAAGTTCGCCGGTGGCGTGTTGAACGGCAGTGAGGGCGATCTGATAGCTGATCTGGGCGTTGACGAGCGCGAGATCCGCAGTGGCAAGCTCCGTCTGCGTATCCAGAAGGACGAAAAGCGTCTCGACGCCGAGGTCGAATTTCCGCTGCTCCGCGTCCAGATTCTTCTGGGTAAGGTCACGGGCAATTTTCGCGGCCGACATGGAAAGTTTTGCCTGCTCGAGAGAGTGGATGGCGTTGCGCGCTTCCAGTTCGATGGATTGAAGCTCTGCGCGCTGTGAAAAGAGATCGCGCTTCTTGTTTACTTGACTGGAGCCGACCGCCGCTTCAGCCGCGCGATTGCGAATGGGAAGGCTTAGAGTGAGCGATGCGCTGTAAGTGGGAAATTGGAACTGACCGACCTGGCTAAATGCTTGGCCAAGACCGCCGGGAGCGATAAGTACGGGCGGATCGGCTTGCGTGAACAAATTTCCGCCTAACCCGTTCGACGTGAGCGTGCCTTGAAGTTCCAGGTCCGGCTGCATTTGATTGTGCGCCACGCGAATGTTGATGTCGTCGATATCCAATTGCAGGCGTTCCACTTCAAGTTCGGGCCGCTTCTTAAGCGCCGTTTGGATTGCCTGATTAATGTCCATCGCAAGAAGTTCGCCGACCGGCTCGACGTGTTCCGTCAAATCCAAATCCAGCGCGCCAACGTTGGAATCCAAATCCGCGCCGATGGCGTCACGCAGAGAATCCTCGGCTTCCTTTAAGGAATATTCCTGCTGAATTTCCGTGACTTTGCGGGAGGCCAATTCGGATTCGGTCCGATAAATATCATAGGGAGGAAGCGCGCCAAGCTCGAGTGCGCGTTTATCGTGGTCGTAACTCGCCTGGGCCTGATCGACGGCCTTTTTATCAACGATCAAAGTCTGCAGCTGCAGGACAGCGAACCAATAATCGCTTACAACATTTTGAATAATCGAACTGACCTGCGATTCAAAATTATCGCGGGACTGCTGCAAGCCCCGCTGCGCGATAACAATGGGCGCGCGGTTTATGAACAGGCCGCGATTCTTCAGCAGGGGCTGGTTGAAGAAAAGATTAAGCGACGGCGACCAAGCGGGATTTATCGCGCTATTTATGTCAGAAAAACGGGAAGCGCTCGTGCCCGCGGTCACGGTCGTGCCGGTCGGAAAAAACTGGGAAATACTAATCGATCCGCTCTGACTGAGCGAGCTGGTGTTGAGCGCGGTCACGCCGGCCAACTGTGACGTACCCGTCGGAGTTGTGCTGCGCAAAGCGGTGAAATTTGAAGTAAAAATTGGATCGAACGGGGAATGCGCGGCGAGAACGCTGTACCAGGCGCCTTGATAAGTAAGTTCGTCGATGCGAATGTTGGTGTTATTCGCCAGCGCGAGTTGGATGGCTTGATCGAGCGAGAGACGGAGTTTGCCGTCAACGACGTAATCGCGCAGGTGCTCGGGACCGGCGAGTTGCGACGGCACCAGCGGGTGTTTCACTACTTCCTGAAACCATTTCGACGTGGGAAAAGGTGCACTTTGGGCAAGAGACGCGCGCGGTACGAACGCGACGATGGAAATTGCACACAGGGCCAGGATTGAGCGGCGCATTGAATCCTCCACGAACGGTTTTGCGTGCTTGCAAGAGTTGAAAAATATTGTTCGACGAACAAATTCTATTCGTACCGAATTGCTTCTACTGGATCCAGGCGCGCCGCTTTTCTTGCCGGATAAATTCCGAAGATCAGTCCGACGGACACGGAAACCACAAACGCGAGGACAATGGAAATCCAGGTGACGATGGTG
>DATBYL010000292.1:0-11635 GCA_036513735.1 Candidatus Acidiferrales bacterium | reverse complement strand
TGACAGTTGCAACGAATGTGAACGTAGAACCCACCGCAACCGTCGCGGACGGAACGCTGAGCGTGACCGAGTTGGCAGGAGTAGTAGAGGCGCTTCCGCTTCCGCAGCCGGCCACAATCAGGCTGAGCGCCAAGAGAAATCCGATATTCAAAGTCCACCGCTTCATTCCCTGCCTCCATCAATACAATTTGCTGGACTGAAATATTTCCGCCGCCGGCTGAAACCGGCGAAACTCATTAAAAGGTCCTGCTGACGGTGAAACGCAACGTCTTCAGGGGATCGGTGTAACGAAACTGCGACGGATTTGTAACCGCAGACGTCAACTGCGGAATAATTAAGCTATTAAGAATGTTTAATCCTTGCGGCCCAAACAGCGCTTTTTGCTCGGGGCTGATAAAGAAGTCGCCAACGGGCGCGACGATCTGGCGATTGTAACGCAGATAATCATAGCCCCAATACAGGCGGAAAGGCGCTTGAACGATGGGCAGTTGGATGACGAGTTCAGCTCCGCCCGACGCGCGAGGAATAAAATTCGAGCCGGGCGCGAGTTGCAAGCGTGACGGATTCGGCGACGTTGGGAATGCAGCGGCTAGAGACGCCAGACCCGTCTCGTTGAGATTTAACTGATCTCTTCTGAGAGCGCCGACCGAGCCAATGTCGGTGAAGAAGCTCATGCTCACCTTATCGCCGTAAAGCGGAATGCGGTATTCGGCATTGAGTATCCCTTCGGTGTCACCACCGGGGAACGCAATCGTGTAATTCTTGATGGGAAAGACCGCGGTTTGCTGCAAAGGCGTTCCACCGGGGCCAAGCGTGGTGGGGTTGGTGTAAACCAATTGTTGTGTGCTGGTGACCGGAATGAACGCGATCGGCGATACCGTTTGAATATCGAATGTGCGGAGATCCGTTTCACCGCCCGCGAAATCGCGCTCAAAAGGAGGAAGCTCGTCGCCGCCGAAACTGGTGGCAAATTTTCCGAGGAAGCGGATCGCGATGACATTCCGTTTGTGATAGCTCGGCCGGAAATACTCAAACTGAAATGTATTGGTGATCGACTTGGTGTTTCCGCCGAGCGGACCACCTTCCAGCTTAAACGAGTAAAAGACGTTCTTGCCCTTGTGGGGGTTAATCGGATTATCGACGGAGTTGTAACTTAAAGTCGAGCTGATGGAGCTGGAATGAATGCCGTTCAGCGCGGAAGGGCCGGCAACGCTCTGGAATTGAATGGCGGTGAAAAGCAAAGTTGCCGCGGGGCTGAAAGGTTCAATGTCCGTATCCGTGTATCCGTAGGAAACGGCCAGACGAGTTTGGCCATAGTGGGACCATTTTTTGATCGCATGGCTCGCGAAAAGGTTAAAACCCTTTGAGTTCTGATTATAGTTTTCCGCAACGGCCGGAGAAAGAGATATCTGCTGGCCCAGCAAGAGAGATTCCTGGCGCGCTTGATCGAAGTTGTATCGGCTGGAAAACAGCGTAATGCCGGTAGCGATCTGCTTGTCAAAGAAGTACGGCTCGCTGAATGTGATTCTGAAATCCCTTTGCACGGTTCCAAATTGAGATGAAAGTGTGAGCGTTTCGCCGAGTCCCAGGAAATTATTCGTCTGGTAGGCCAGGCTGATGAAGCTGCCGGCGATTCCGCTGACTCCGCCCGTGAATGTGATGGATTGTTTCTGCTTTTCCTTGACCTTCAAGTTCAAATCAACCGTGCCGGCCTTCACATTGCGGACAACCTGCGCGGCGGTTTCCGGCTTGAGCTGGTCAAAGAATCCCAATTGGTTCAGACGCAGAATGCTGACTTCCCAATTGCGGTTGTTATAGAGATCGCCTTCGTCGAGAAGCAATTCGCGGCGGATGACTTTATCGCGCGTGGTGGTATTTCCTGTGATGTTGATGCGGTGAATGTAGTAAGGCTTTTCTTCGCTGAACCGCAGCGTCACGTTAATTGTTTTATTCTTGCGGTCGATATCCATGTTCGGAGTGGCGACGAAATCCATAAATCCAAACTGGCCGTACAGTTTCGTGTATTGCTCGATGGCCTTGCGGATTCTATCCACGTTAAAAATATCGCCCTTTTTCAGCGGAAAGGCATTCTCCAAAAATTCCTTTTTGAGTTGCAGTCCTTTTTCTGGATCGGCGTTGACAATATGAAGAGTGCCCATGCGGAACTGCACGCCTTCGTCAATCTTGATGGGGATGTTTGTGGCCTTGCCGTGCGAAGAATTAACAATCGGAATCGGCCCCTTCATTAACCCTCTGTGATACACGTCCACGGTCTGCAAGCCCGGCGGATCCTCAATATCGACATTGGCTTCATAATAGCCATTGTCCTGATACAACCCGCGGATCCCCACTTCCTCATCTTCCGCTAGCTTTTCCTTGTCGAATGTTTTAGCCATCACATTCGTGGCAAAGAATTTTGCGTCGAAGCCATAGGGACGCGAATGCTTCATGGCGCGAATCAGGCGGCGCGCGGAAAACGCATGATTGCCGATAAACGTGATTTTTCCAACTTCGACTTTCGCGCCTTCATCAATGTTGAAAGTAAGAATCACAGCGTTGGTGGCGGCGATTTTTTGGTAGGTGGCGTGAACGGTTGCAAATTGGCGTCCATGCTCACCCAGCAATTCAATCAGCAGGACTTCGGCCTTTTTGATTTTCGTGGCGTCGAACTGGCTGTCCTGAGTGAGACCAAGCTTGGCATCTTTGAAGCGATCGAGAATGTCTGATTCGCTGACGGATTTATTGCCCTTGTATTCGATGCGCCGGATGGTGGCGCGTTCGATGACGTGGAAGGTAACGACTTTCTGGCCGGGCTTGTCCGTGCTGTCTTCAACGGTCACAAAGACGTCATCGAAATAGCCGGTGTTCCAAAGGGAGTGATAATCACGGTCGAGCTGAATCGGATTGTAGACATCACCCGCGTGAGTGAAGATTTTTGACCGGAGAACATCGGTGCGGATGCGGCGGTTGCCTTCAAAATTTATTTGATAGATTATTGCGGTTTCGGGCGCAGGCCTGCTCTGAGGATCCATGGACGTACTTCGCCTCGCCGCCGCGGAAAGCGCGCCGGGGCCCGCTGAACATGCCAGCAGAGCAACCAGGCTAACCTTCAAGCAGCGTCGCAGACGAAAAAGGCGGGCTTTTCCGCACGCAATCGTGAGTTGCCTCACGACCGCTTTTCCCCCAGACAATCGGAATACTCCCCCTGCTGGTCATTTAGAGAATGCCAGCACGTGCGCGTAGGATTCGTTAGTGGACGACCGGGGTTGCCTCAACAACCGGCCTAAATACGAGACCTTCGCTTGAAACATTCACTTCAAGCGTGGCAGGCCGCTGCAAGCCCCCCTGAATTAATGCCTCGGACAGTGGGTCTTCGACATACTTCTGCAAAGCCCTGCGCAAAGGTCTGGCACCATAACTGCGATCGCCACAGGTTTTCTCGAGAATCCATTGGCGAGCCTCTGGTGATAGAACAATTTGCACCTGACGGTGAATCAGCGTGTCGTTGATCTGGCCGACAAGCAGATCAATGATCCGGAGCAGATCCTCATCCATGAGCGAAGTGAACAGAATGATCTCATCGAGCCGGTTTAAGAATTCAGGATTAAATGCGCGCTTCACTTCTGTGTTGACCAACTCTTCCAGCGTTTTGTTGCCCGCTTCGTCGGAAGCGGACTGGAAGCCCAGAGTCGAGCGCTTCTGCAAATAACGCGCGCCGAGGTTTGAAGTCATGATGATAATCGTGTTGCGGAAATCCACGGTGTTGCCGAGGCCATCGGTGAGCTGACCGTCCTCAAACACTTGCAGCAGGATGTTGTAAACATCGGGATGCGACTTCTCGATTTCATCGAGAAGGATTACCGAGTAGGGAGTGCGGCGCACGCGTTCGGTTAATTGACCGCCCTCTTCATAACCGACATATCCCGGAGGCGCGCCGATGAGCTTGGAAACGGAATGCTTTTCCATGAACTCCGACATATCGAAACGCACCAGAGATTTTTCGCTGCCGAAAAGGAATTCGGCGAGCCGGCGCGCAACTTCTGTTTTGCCAACGCCGGTTGGCCCGAGGAACAGGAAGCATCCGACGGGACGGCCCGGAGCTTTGAGTCCAGCGCGGCTGCGGCGAATTGCGCGGGAAAGCGCGGTGATGGCTTTATCCTGACTGATGACGCGCTTGTGAAGTTCGACTTCGATGCGCAGCAATTTCTGTTGCTCGTCTTCCTTAATGGAAGTGACGGTGACACCCGTCCAGCGCGAAACCACTTCTTCGATATCTTCGCGCGTGACGATGCCGGTGGAAGATTCGTCGAGCTTCAGACGCTCGCGCAACTGGCGCAAACTTTCTTTTTCTTTGCGCTCTTCTTCGGAATAGAAACGCGCCTTTTCAAATTCATGATTGGCGATGGCCGTTTCCATGCGGTGCGTGTTGTACTTCACGCGCTTCTGAATTTCAGAAACTTCCTCGGGCAGCATGGCCTGACGCAGTTTTACTCGCGCGCCTGCTTCGTCGATTAAATCGATGGCCTTGTCCGGAAGGAAACGATCTGGAATATAACGGTTCGAGAGATACACGGCATACTGCACCGCTTCTTCGGTGTAACTGACGGCATGAAATTTTTCGTAGCGCTCGCGGACTCCCTGCAAAACTTTAATGGCCATTTCTTCGTCGGGCGCTACAACTTTCACCGACTGGAAACGCCGTTCGAGCGACCGATCTTTTTCCACGGACTTGCGATATTCGCCGGGAGTTGTTGCGCCTATGCACTGAATTTCGCCGCGGCTGAGCGCGGGCTTCAGAATATTTGCGGCGTCCAGCGAACCTTCAGCAGATCCAGCGCCGACGAGCGTGTGCAATTCATCAATGAATACGATGGAATTCTGACTTTCCATCAATTCCTTCATGATGGTCTTGAGGCGCTCTTCAAATTGGCCGCGATATTTTGTTCCGGCGACAATTAAAGAAAGATCGAGCGAGAGAATGCGCTTGTCCGCGAGGAAAAGAGGCACATCGCCATCGGCGATGCGCTGAGCCAATCCTTCGACGATTGCAGTTTTACCCACTCCGGGTTCGCCGATAAGGACAGGATTATTTTTAGTGCGGCGGCACAAAATTTGGACGACGCGTTCGAGTTCGCGTTCGCGCCCGACAAGAGGATCGAGCTGGCCTTCGGTTGCGGCTTGCGTAAGATCCCTGCTGAATTCAGCGAGTAACGAAGTTTCCTTTGGACGATTCACTGGAACCTTCTCCCCGGATGAACGGGCCAGTTCTTCACGCAGCGCCGAAAGGCGCAGCCCGCGTTCCTGTAGGATCTCCGCGCCAAAACATTTTTCTTCGCGCAGAATGCCGAGCAACAAATGTTCCGTGCCGACATGCTTCGTTCCCAGGCGATCGGCTTCTTCGGCCGCGTACGCCAGAATGCGTTTGGATTCAGCGCTGAGCGGCACTTCCACGGAAGTGGAGATGCGCTCTCGAATGGTGATGCGCTGTTCAATTTCCTTGCGGATGGATTCGATGGAGCCTTGATTCCGCAAATAGCGGTTGGCAAGGCCTTTATCTTCGCGCACGAGACCGAGCAAGAGGTGCTCAGTTTCGATACACGGGCTTCCGTACTGGCTAGCCTCGTAACGTGCGAAGAAAATTACCCGACGCGCTTTTTCTGTGAATCGTTCCAGCACAGTTGGCTCGCTTCTCCCTCAGTTCACGGGCTGTATGCCGCTTCCCACGTGGAGCGGTTTCAACTCGCCATGCTCTAAACTCAAAACTCGATCGCATCGCTCTGCAAGAACGCGATTGTGCGTAGCCAGAATGGATGTAAGCCTGTGAGTGCGGTGCAAACGCTGCATTAAATCGAAAACCGCGTCTGCGTTACGCTCGTCGAGATCACCTGTAGGCTCATCCGCCAGCAATAATGCCGGCGAATTTACCAACGCTCGCGCGATGGCCACTCGCTGCTGTTCACCACCGGAAAGTTCTCCGGCCCTCTGGTTATTTTTCGATGCAAGTCCGACACGTTCCAGTTGTCCGGCCGCGGAATTCAGCGCGTCCGAATGCTTGATTCCCCGCATCAGAAGCGGCATAGCCACGTTTTCCGCTGCCGTAAAATCCGGCAAAAGATGATGGCGCTGCCAGACGAATCCCACCGACTCGTTCCGGTAGTCCGCGAGAGGAGCTTCTGGAAACGTTTGGAGTCCACGCGAACGAAAGTATACTGTACCGCTCGTTGGCGTGTCCAGCGCAGCGAGCAGATGCAGCAAAGTACTTTTTCCGCTGCCGGAAGGCCCGACAATCGCAATCATCTCGCCTTCACGTACGGAAAGTTTTACCGCGCCCAGAACGACCTGTTGAGCTGCGCCTTCACCAAAGACTTTGCGCAGTTCACGCGTTTCGATCACAGCAGCACGCTCTGCGAAAGGCGTTACGAATTCTTCTGCGGAAGAATTCGCCTCCCGTTGAGCGGCTGAGTGAGCGTTCGGCTGTGTCGTGTCTGGGATCATGAATGTTTCTTACATTTCTAAACACAAAACAATTATGAGTGCAGAATTCCCGCGAGCAGGTACCAGCAAACTGGCGGTACCGGACCAAATACTCACTTCTTTTTCGTGATGCCCACTGCACCCTAAATACTTAGATGCGTCTTTTCGCCGCGGCGAACGTGAATCTGATAGCCAACGTCGGCCAATTACTTTCCCATTCAGAAACCTTCGCTGGCCGGCCCGACGGTAAATCCAGGGAAAAATCCTGGAACAGCCGCCAAGCTATTGAAAAACAAGCAATTATATCACGCCCGGAATGCCCCGAAATGGGAATAATCCGGACTATTTTGCTTGCTGCTAAAGTACACGATATATGGTGCAAGCGGGGAGCCAAAGTGAGGAAAAACCTGCACATCAATGGTACGGGGAACTGATGGACTACTCGTACCGGAGGATGTCCACCGGAAGGATTTTTGCGGCCGCGCGCGCGGGAATGAATGTAGCTGCGGCGCAAATTAAGATGGCGCTGGCGGCGATCCAGAGGGCGTCGGAAATATTTGCGTGAAAAGGAACGTAGGGCACGGAATAAATTGAGGGATCGAGCGGGATAACGCGATAGGTTCCCGCGATCCACGCGGCGGAATAGCCGAGGATTAGTCCGGCGAGAGTGCCGATGGTGCCAATGGTGAGTCCCTGCAAGAAGAAAATGTTGCGGACTTGTTTGCGACGCGCGCCCATGGCCATCAGGACGGCGATGTCACGCGCGCGGTCGGTGACCGTCATGCTGAGAACGACGATAATGTTTAGACCGGCGACGAAGGTGATGAGTCCGATGAAAATTGCGGTGACTAATTTTTCCAAACGCAGCGCGCTAAACAGCGCATGATTTTCTTCCATCCAACTTGTGGCTTTGTAGAGCGGGCCGGCCGCGGTTTCCAATTGCTTTGCGATTTCCGCAGCGCGATCAATTTGCGAAACGCGAACTTCCAGCGCGATCACTTCGTCACCGACTCCGGCGAGATTTTGCGCTGATGCGAGAGTTACGAATCCCCAGTGCGCGTCGAAATCGTAGAAGCCGGAATTGAAAATTCCTGTTACGCGGAAAATTCTAGCGCGCGGAACCATGTTGAAGGGAGTGAGAGTGCCGGAGGGACTAATCAGCGTGACGTTATCGCCGACGCGCAATTTCAATTCTTCGGCGAGCATGTGTCCTAGGATGATCGCGCCGATGCCGTCGGCGTCGGGAGAAAAATCGGCTTGGCCATCGACGATGTGAGTGAGAGCTTCGTCGGATTTTATTTCGAGAGCCGGATCGACGCCCTTCACTACCACGCCGCTGGCTTTGCCTCCTGCGGAAAGCAAAACAGTTTGATATAGCGCGGGAGTTACCGAGCGAACGCCGGGAGTTTTCGAGAGGCGCTCGCCAAGCTCGCGATAATTATGAATGGCGTCGGCACCGGGTTCAGTGATGGTGATGTGCGCGGTGACGCCGAGCAAACGATCCTGAAGTGTTTCGCGGAAGCCGGAATTCATCGCCAGCGCGATCACAAGCGTGGCCACTCCGGCCGCGACGCCCAACACGGAAAGCAAAGTGACCAGCCGCAGAACTGCCGGTCTGTGCGGGGAGCGCAGATACCGCCGCGCAACCAGCCATTCAAATCTCATGGCTTCTTTGCGGAGCTGTCCGGATTATCTTGAGTTGACGCGGGATTTTCTTCCAGCGCGGATTCGTGGCGCGTTTCGGGACGGAGCAGCGGAAATAAAATCACGTCGCGAATCGAGTGAGAATCTGTGAGCAACATTGTGAGGCGATCAATTCCGATTCCCATGCCCGCCGCGGGCGGCATGCCCTGACTTAGCGCGCGCACGTAATCGAGATCAACTTCCTTCGGCGCTTCGTCGCCGCCTTGCTCGACTTGATGCCGGAAGCGCGCTTCCTGCTCGATGGGATCATTCAGTTCGGAAAAAGCGTTGCCCAGCTCGAAGCCGCCGCAGAAAACTTCAAAGCGCTCGGCGGTGGATGGATCGTCGTCCTTACATTTTGAAAGCGGCGAAATATCCTTGGGGAAATCGTAGAGGATCGTCGGCTGAAATAAATGTTCTTCGGCAATGGCCTCGAAGAGTGCGCCGACGAGTTCGCCGTCGGTCAACTTATCCGTATCCTTAATGGGAGGAGCGTTGCCCTGCGTCGCCCAGGCGTTGTATTTCCGCGCGGCGTCGCGTGGACCGTCCTTCGCGCGCAATTGTTCAGCGGTCGGTTGCGCGCCTGCGGTGGTGGGCCAGTATTGTGAAATCGCCTCGCGCATCGTCAGCCGCTGCCACTTTGCGAAATCAATATCGTGCTCGCCGTATTTTACGGCGGTGCCACCTGTAACGGCGCGCGCAAGCGTGGCGAATAATTCTTCGGTCAAATCCATGAAGGTGCGGTAATCGCTATACGCTTCGTAAAATTCCAGCATCGTGAATTCCGGATTGTGCTGCGTGGAAATTCCTTCATTCCGGAAATTGCGATTAATTTCGTATACGCGATCCAGTCCGCCAACCACAAGGCGCTTCAAGTAAAGCTCCGGCGCGATGCGCAGATACAAATCCATCTCAAGCGTATTGTGATGCGTGATGAAAGGCCGCGCCGTCGCGCCTCCTGCAATGGACTGCATCATCGGAGTTTCCACTTCAATGTAGCCGCGCGCGTCGAAAAACTTTCGCATTTCGCGCACCAGAATGGCGCGCTTAAGGAAAATTTCGCGCGATTTCGGCGTCACGATCAAATCCACGTAGCGTTGACGGTAGCGCGTCTCCACGTCTTGCAGCCCGTGCCATTTTTCCGGCAGAGGCAGCAGAGATTTCGAGAGCAGCGTCAGCTCCGTAACCTTAATGGTCAGCTCATCCGTTTTCGTGCGGAACATTGTTCCCGCAACGCCGATGGTGTCGCCCATATCCAACAGTTGAAAAAGCTGGAATGCCTTCTCGCCGACCGCGTCCAGCCGTACGTAAATTTGAATTTTCGCGCCGCTTCCTTGAATATGCGCAAATCCAGTTTTCCCGTGCAAACGCAACGTGAGAATGCGTCCCGCGACGCGCACCTCAGCATGCGCAGCCTCAAGCTCAGCAACCGGCAGAGCGCCAAATTTCTCGATGACTTGCGGAGGCGTCAGCGTCCAATCAAATTTGTGGGGATATGGCGCATAACCCAGCGCGACGATCTGCTCCAGTTTCTTTTGGCGCTGAAGATATTGTTCCAATGGCTCAAACGGCAAATGGAAATCCTTTCCGGGTGTCTATTACTTATGCGAGGCGATGCAATTATCGAGCCGAAGTATAGCGGGGGGCTTGAGAAAGCGTCAAGGAAACCGGGACTCGTACCCTTAGAAAAATCCTAAACCAAGACGCGCCTTCAACAGGCGTCGTTTAGGAAGTGCTAAAATCCTACTCTTGACAAAATGGCTGACTAGGGAACACTATGTCTGCAAATGTACTACTATGTCTGACACAAACCGAAATGCTACCAGCAATCTCACGCCGCTCTCTCCGGCCTACTTCCACATCCTGCTCTCACTCGGCGAAGGCGAACGCCACGGCTACGCCATCAAACGCGAAATTTCCGCCCGAACAAATGGAAAGTTGAAGCTGGGCCCGGGCATTCTGTACGGAGCCATCAGCAAGATGGTTGAGTTAGGACTGATTGAGGAATCGGACGACCGCCCCGATCCGCATCTCGACGACGAGCGGCGTCGCTACTATCGCATCACAAACCACGGCCGCAAGGTCGCGCGGGTGGAGGCTTTGCGCATGCGTGAGCTCGCAAAATTGGCAGCAGCAACTTTTGGATTACACAAGCATGCCTGACACGGCCATTTCTTTGAAGCTGTACAGGTTCCTGCTGAAGCTCTATCCGGCCGGTTTTCGCGATGATTACGCAGGTCCAATGGAGCGTGAGTTTCGCGACGAGCTTGCAGAATCAACCAGCACATACGCACTGGCAAAGCTTTGGATTCGGCTACTGGTCGATTTGTCTATATCGATTCCGATTCAGTTCTCGCGCGAGGTCTCGCAGGATGCCCGCCACACGCTGCGCCTTTGGCGCAGGCGTCCATGGCAAACGGGGTTCGCAATCCTTGCGCTCGCCATCGGTATCGGCGCGAACACGGGAGTTTTCAGTGTCGTCAACGCTTTGCTTTTGCGTTCGCTTCCATTTCACGACCCAAGCCGTCTCGTTTCGTTTGACCAATTTTTCCCGCCGCTCGCCAGTGCGAAAGAGTTTCATGAATGGAGTGAGCAACAAAGCGCCTACCTCTCCGACGCAGCAGTCATGGAGCAATACAAATCCAATCTTGGACGCGTAGAAGATTCTGCAACGGTAAATGTTGCGAATACGTCGTGGAATTTTTTCTCACTGCTCGGTGTGCAGCCGGAAAATGGACGATGGTTTC
This sequence comes from Candidatus Acidiferrales bacterium, assembly GCA_036513735.1. Lineage (GTDB taxonomy): Bacteria > Acidobacteriota > Terriglobia > Acidiferrales > UBA7541 > DASTCZ01. The sequence goes on along the minus strand of DATBYL010000292.1, from coordinate 731 downwards.
GCGAAGGCGAGGATACGCCCGGCAAAAACGACGTCGCCGTCATCAGTTATGGACTCTGGCAACAGCTCTTCGGCAGTGATCCGAAAGCTCTTGGCTCAACAGTTCCTTTCTTTGGAACTCCGATCACGATCATCGGTGTGGCCCCGCCCGGGTTTGACTTCCCAAACAATACCGCTCTCTGGAAACCTGGCTATTTCACGCCGGGAAATAACGGTTGGGAAGCAATTGGGCGCTTGAAATCGGGTGTCACCTTGCGGCAAGCACGCGCAGCATTTGCCGTTGAATCGGATCGCCTTTCGCGGCAACGCGGCAAGAAACTGAATTCCGCGAACGTTCCGAGGATGATCTCCCTGCAAGATAGGCTCGCCGGCCCCGTAAAGAACGCCTCGCTTCTGCTTATGGCCGGAGTAATTTTAATCCTGCTGATCGCATGCACAAACATCGCGAATCTCCTGATGGCGCGCACCGCCGATCGCGCCTCCGAACTACGGATACGCTCCGCGCTGGGAGCAACTCGAGCTCGCCTCGTTCAGCAATTATTGACCGAGTGCCTTCTTCTCTCATCGGTCGCCGCAATCGCGGGATTGTTCGTGGCGTTTTGGACTACATCGATTGCATCGAAAGTTCAACCAGCGCCACTTTCCGCGCAACGTTACCTGGTTCTTGACTGGCGCGTGTTGTGTTTCACGATCGCGGCAGCATTCGTCAGCAGCCTAATCTTTGGCGTCCTA
>DATBYL010000291.1:0-2334 GCA_036513735.1 Candidatus Acidiferrales bacterium | reverse complement strand
GAATTGGTTTTCATTCTGCTGGACGAGCCGTTTTCAGGAATTGATCCGCTGACCGTTGTTGAGTTGCAGCGGTTAATTTTGGAATTAAGCGCGAGCGGTATCGGAGTGCTGGTCACCGACCATAACGTGCCGGCGACACTTTCGGTTACGCATCGCGCGTATATCATCAGCAACGGGAAGATTTCCTTCTCGGGCACGCCACAGGAATTGAGCGACGACGCCGAGGTGCGGCGCGTATACCTGGGCGAGCGATTTCGGTTGCACTAGGAGGCCGCGAAAACACCGCGAGTCTTGGTATGAGCTGGCTTTCGCCAAAACTTCATCTCAAAGTCTCGCAGAAGCAAATTCTGACGCCGGGTCTGGTGCAGATGGTCAGCGTGCTAGCGCTGAACCGCTTGGAATTGCGCGAGATGCTCAATCAGGAACTGGTGGCGAATCCCGTTCTGGAAGAACTCACCGAAGAAAGCCCCGTAACCGACGATTACAGCGCAGAAACTTTCCTGAAAGCAGAAACAGAAAAACTTCCTGAGACTGAAGCGAACAACCCTTTTGACGAATTCGATGTTTCCGCGTTGTATCAATATCTTGATTCTGGCGCTGGCGATGGCGCGAATCGTGAACGCGAAACGATTGAGCGGCCTTCATTTGAAAAATTTCTTTCTTCGCCAACTGGTCTGACCGAACATCTGCAATGGCAGCTTCACGGAATCGTCTGCTCCGAAAAAGCGCGCGAAATCGCGGAAACCATCATCGGAAATCTGGACGAGGATGGATATCTCACCGCGTCGCTTGATGAGCTTGCGCTAAACGGCGGCTACGATATGGACGACGTGGAAGAAGCGCTGGCCGTTGTGCAGGAATTTGATCCACTCGGTGTTGCCGCGCGAAATCTGCGCGAATGTCTGCTCATTCAGCTTCACGTGCTGGATCCGCAAAATACTTTGGCGAAGCAGCTTGTTTCCGAATGTTTGCCGAAGAAAACTTTGGCCGCAGGCACCACCAGTCCCGTGCGAATCGCGAATGAACATGTGGCCGCTGAAAAAACTGTTGTTGCCGCGCCGGATCCTGTGCCGGTTGAAGAAGACTTAGCCTCCGACGCCGAAAATGCTGACGCTTCCGCGCAGGAAGAAGCGTTGCCCGTCAGCGTTGAAGATCTCGCGGCAAACTTTGCTTCAGACGTTGTCGTGCCGGGCGCGACTTCGACGAATGGCTCCGCGAATTCCGCGGCCGCGCAAAGCGGATCTCCATTAGTCGAGCCTGATTCGCCACTCTGGAAATTATTGCAAAGCAATCAGCTGAAGGAAATTGCGCGCGCGTTGAATCGTCCGTACGAATTAGTGAAGCGCGCGATGGACGTGATTCGCAAACTCGATCCGCGTCCCGGTCTGCGCTACAACAAAACGCAGCCGCGTCTGGTGGAACCCGACGTTTATTTCCGCAAAGTCGACGACGAGTGGCAAGTTTTTCTGAATGAAGACGATCTGCCGCAGCTTCGCCTGAGTCCCGTATACCGCCGCCTGATGGCGCGCGATGCCGCCGACCGCGACGTTCGCAATTACGTGAAGGAACGTTTCACCGCCGCCATTCAGCTGCTGAAAAATATCGAGCAGCGCAAGCACACCATTCTGCGCGTTTGCCAGTCCGTGATTCGCAGGCAGGGAGAATATCTAGATCTCGGCGCGGATCACTTGCGCCCCATGATGATCAAAGAAGTGGCGGAAGAAGTTGGCGTGCATCCATCGACCGTCAGCCGCGCAGTGGCCAGCAAATATGCGCACACGCCGCAAGGCGTCGTCGAGCTGCGCCAATTTTTCTCGGAATCCGTAAACGGTCCCGAGGGCGGCAACATGTCACTGCTTTCGCTGAAGCGCCTCGTGAAAAAAATGATCGAAGAAGAAGATTCGGCGAAGCCGCTGACCGATGACGCCATCGCGAAAAAGCTCAGCGATTCCGGAATTAATGTGACGCGCCGCACCGTCGCGAAATATCGCGAAGTTCTCCGCATTCCCAGCACGCATCAGCGCCGGATAAAGGGATAGCGGGTTCCCGTGAAACAAAAAACCAGTCGCGATGGCCGCCAACTGGTGATCCTCACCGGGCTAAGCGGCTCGGGCAAAAGCACCGTCCTAAAAACTTTCGAGGATTTGGATTTTTATTGCGTTGATAACCTGCCCGTCGATTTAATCCCCACATTCAGTGAAATGCATTTCGGCGGCACGAGCGAAATTTCCCGCGCCGCGCTTCTGGTGGATGCACGCGAAGGCGCGCAGCTTACGCGTCTGCCCGAAACGATTCGACAGCTTCATCGCGAGGGCCTACCCGCGGAACTTGTTT
>DATBYL010000290.1:0-12647 GCA_036513735.1 Candidatus Acidiferrales bacterium | reverse complement strand
TACATCGTGATTCTTATGAATATTGGCGCCATCGTTGGCGCGATTCTCTTCGGCCAACTCTCTCAACAGATCGGGCGCCGTTACAGCATGCTTTCCTCGCTGCTGCTTTCGCTTCTGGTCATTCCGTTGTGGATGTTCAGTCACACCGCAACAATGCTCACTCTCGCCGCAATCGTGATGCAGGCCGGAGTGCAGGGCACTTGGGGAATTATTCCCGTCCACCTAAACGAACTGGCCCCCGACGCCGCCCGCGGACTCGTCCCCGGCCTCGCCTATCAACTCGGAATCCTATTCGCCGCCCCAACCAACAGCATCGAATTCGCGCTCCGCGATCGCGTCGGCTACCAATGGGCGTTAGCAGGTTTTGAGACTGTGGTAATTCTAGTACTCGCGATTCTTTTGTTTGCCGGATCGGAAAGACACAACAGGGATTTTCATACGGTGAATTCGGCGCAACAGTGACGGATTCGATTTTGTAGCAATTGGGTGCTCCCAATGATCGCCGAAATAATTCCCGAATGCTACGACGTCGAAGGCAAGAAGGTCTTCCGTCCAGATTCTCGGCGACACAGTGGCTTCAAACCAACTTTCCCGGCCGGTCGTTTTCTTTCGCAACCTCTGAAGTACTGGTGCTCGGACTTTTCGGACATGCGCCGCTTTCTCTCGAAATGCAAATATGTTTCCGATCAAGAACAATTCGGACAAGAGGATTACTGGGAGCCTCCAGATCAATTTGAAGAAACGAAGAAAGGGGACTGCGAAGACTTTGCGCTGTGGGCGTGGAGGCAACTTCTACACATGGGATATCCATCTCGGTTTGTTTTAGGAAGATCAGGCCGATACGGCGAAGGGCACGGCTGGGTGACATTCCAGAAAGACGGGCGCTCTTACATATTGGAAGCGCTCAGTTGGCCTGCCGGCCTCACGCTGCCTCGACTGTCCATTATTAGATACAAACCGATTTTCTCAATGTCGTGGGACGGAGAAAAAGTTTCTTACTTTGAGCACCAGGATAGAAAAGTCGAATTTCCTCCACGTTTGATCGTGCCGCTTGTCGGCGAATGGCTTTTCATCTGGGGCAAATTTTGGCTGATGCTGCCTGTCAAATTCGGGCGAGCGCTATTGAGAAAGCTCTCGGGCAGCAAGCGTTCGCAGACTGCGTAGCCACAGAGTAGCCTCGACTCGAAAGTATCGCTAGATAGCGTCAGGCATAGAAGTATAATGGCTTTTATGTTGACGCCACTCACCAGTCCAAGACTTGAAGCGTTGCGCTCGGCGCCATTGAACTCGTGGATCGTGCTTTCTGAAGATGAAAGCCGAGTCGTCGCCAGCGGCGCAACGTTCGAGGAAGCCGTAAAGAAGAGTGAAGAAGCTGGAATTGCGGACCCGATAGTGATGAGGACTCCGCCCGAGTGGCTTCCGTACTCGTTATAGAGCCATAGAGCCGCGTCGGATCGCCTGAATCCCCGTCGCGAGGTCGCCTCGATTATCAACCCGGACGAACACTTGGGATATACTGTCTCGTCGGAGGGATTCACATGCAAAAAAGCAAAACTATAGGCATCGTCCTAAACGACAAGAAATCGAGGGACGAAAATCTGGCTGATGCCATCGCGCAAGGCGGTGGTGGAATCTTGGATTCGATGCAGACATGCGGAAGAGACGTCACGCCGCGAGATTCTCATCAGGAGTCGATACATCTGACTAGCTCGCCAGCGCCCCGCGATATCGATTACGCCAATTCATCGGACATGGATATCCTCGGCGGCCACGCACTTCTCAAGGACGGGCGTAGAGTTTCTTGGTAATAATCTCTTGGACGGCCGGGTGGTCTCGAAACGAACTAGTGAAGGATCAACTTTCCGTTCTTGAACTCTCCGAAATCGACGGGACCGCCGCCGTTTAGAGTTTTGAAATCGGCCTCAAACTCTTGCGTTGAGAGCTCCGGTATCGAAAGGCGCAGTGTGAAGAGCTCGTGTTGCGCCATGCCGTTGAGTTTGTCCCTGACGGATTCAGAGGTTTCTTTGGCTAATAAACTTCCGTCTACGACAATGAATGCAGTAATTACGTCGGCTTTCGGGTCAAAAAAGAACCGCGCAGGAGCAGCCCCGTTCTCGCCGTAGCCAGCTCGTTCACGCAAATCGTTGACATCCGCCTCCAGGAGCATCCAGTCCATATTAGTGAAGTTGGCTGCGGTTCGGTATTTTGCAAACTTGGATCCTTGGCTTTTTTGGCCCACTGCCATTCCCGAAAGAAATACAAGAACAGCTCCGACACTTAGAACGATGTACGAGCGACGCATTTGATTCTCCTTTTTCTACAAGTGAATCGGTGTCGCAAATTTTTCCCAGCACCCGGCCTGACTACCACGTCTTCTTCCACACCCGCAAAATCGGATACCTTCCCGCATTACTCGGCGCGTAATCCGATCGCTCGAACCACCACATCAATCGTTTCTGAGGATCAGCCGCAAACGCCGCATCACTCGCAACCTTATCCTGAAATTGTTTTGCCAAATCTGGATGATCCAGCATCATCCTGCGCGCGATAGGCTCGGTCAGATAAGCCCCTTCGCCGCCTCCTCGGCCGCCGCTGAATAGCACGGCATTGCAGAATCCCCAGCGAGCTAGCGAGTCCGGCCCTTGCGGTTCGAGCATGGCCAAAATTAATCGCGCGCGCCGCTGATGCATCGGGACCCAGTAGGAACCTGCGGGCACCTGGATTTTTTCTTTCACCAGCTTTGTGTCGAAATCCACCATCACGTGACCTTCGTTTTGCGCGGTGCCGTATTTCACGTTTGAAAAGCGATACGTTTCAAATTCCTGATCGAGCGGCGCTGTGATTTTTTCCATTTGCACACCGTGAAGAGCCAGTTCGTCCGCAAAAACTTTCCACGCGGCAGGAATAATGTAGCCCAGCGGCATTTGCGCTTCGGTCGTCGTGTCAATTTTGTCGTGAATTACGGTGTCCAGATTATCCGGCTCGGCGAGATATCCGTTCACGTTTCCGCCAGTCACTTCGCTTTTGTACGGCCCGGTTTTTAGCGCGCGATATACAAGCGGATGGCTTTGCGATTCGCTCACTTTTCCGCCCAGGTAAACTGCCGGCGCTGAACTGTCCCCCGCTTGCGCCGCCAAAGTCTTATCTGCTTCGCGGACGGCGCTGCGCAGCGCCTGCGGATCTTCCAGAATAATATCGATGGTGTTCTTCATGATGTCGAAATCAGCCCATGCGCGAGTGCGCGTGGATTTCAGGCTGTGCGTTTCCACCAGCAAGCACGGGCGATTTTGCACCGCGGTATACAAATGCGAATATCGCGGCGTGAAAACTTCCATATAAAATTCGCGCTTGCCACTCGCGGCGTTGTTCCGCAGCGCGCCGTACGGAGCCACTCCGTGCCCGTCGTTCAACATGCGCTTATCTAACTCCGGAACGTAGCGCGAATTAATCCAAGTGCGCACCGGTTCCGCAATGTCCTGATTCCGCGCCATGTCCCAGGTAACGTCGTATTGCATGTCGCTTCCATCCGTTACGTGATTATCGAACATGAAGTCGGGCAGCCAGGCATTGTAAAGCGTCAGCCATGCGCGCATTTCCGGCGTGTCACCTTTGATGTAATCGCGATTCAAATTTAATCCCTGCGCATTCTCACGCAGTCCAGTGGACGCAGGCCCATTCTGCTGGACTCGATGATATGGACTGAAATAATCGTGCCCATCAATATTGAAAACCGGAATCACCACAAAAATTGCCTTGTCCAGCCATGACGCATATCGCTTCGTCACCGCCATGTCCCGCACCAACATCAGCGCCGTATCTTTACCTTCAATTTCTCCAGAATGAATTCCGCTTTGAATCAGAATAATCGCCTTGTTCGTTTTCGCAGCAGCTTCAGGAGTGAACGCGCGATCTTTGGAGACAATCAGCGCCGTCATCGGATGTCCTTCAGGAGTCGTCCCAAAATTAATCACTTTTATTTCGCGCGACGCCTTTTCCAGTTTCTGCGCCAGGTCAATCACTTCGGAATACGGCCCAGTCTGCGCCCACTCCGTTTTCTCGCTGGTCGTCAGCAAATTCGCCGGCGATGCTTTCGTACTCGCGGTCAGCGACGCAGCATCCTTCGCCGCCGGCGGTTCATAAGCCGAATGCGGCATCAATGGATTTTGTGCGGAAACCGAAACCGCCAGCACAGCGACAATCAAAATAAGTCGGCGCATATTTATGTGAGCTCCTTGGACTCGCCGAAGATACTCGGTTGCCGCACCCAGTTCAAGTGGATGTCGGGATGTCGCAAAGTGTAACGCATGTCCTGACACACCCATTCCGCGCCATCGCAGCACAAACTCCAATGAATGTAACAACATACGACCGCAGCAAGCGTCATTCAGATGACCGGTTTTCGCAAAAACCGCTACCCCCACCCCACCCTATTTTGCTATGTATTGCAAATAAAGGACTTACAGCGATCTGTGGGCGATCGTTATGCAAATAAAGGGCTTAGGAGCAATCGTCCGCAACAAATTTGGCGTCAGTCATCGCGATGTAATAATTTCCCACGGCGCGGACAATGCAAAATCCCGCCAAGAAAATGATAGACTGCGCCCACCAGCCGGTCGGAGTACAGGAGCGGGGTCGAGTGAAGAAACTTGGGACAAGTGTCGAAGTGCGAGTGTGCGCGTTGATTTTGTTTTTTGCGTTAATTCCGATGCGCAGCGCCGCGCAAACAAATTCTGAAACAGTCGAGAAGGGCAGTTTCAAATTACACATGCTGTTGCACGCAGTTGGCGAAGAAACTTACGAAGTGAAACGCGCGGGCAGCGACGAATTGGTCATGAGCGTTTCCTCCGAGTTGACCGACCGAAGCAACAAAAGATCCATCGCAGCAACCTTACGGATGAAAACGGATTTAACTCCCTCTGGATTTGAGCAAGATCGCGGCGGAGTTCGCGCAGCGCCAACAGTTGCAACGCCCGCGCAAACTGCGCGATTGGCTGCTGCAGCAGGAATCGATTCCGTGGAATTTGCGTCAGGCACGGCTACTGTTCACGAAGGCGAAACCAGCCGCGCGATAATTCCAGCGGCGAAATTTTTTGTGGGATTCGGCGCGAGCCCGGTTTCCGTTCAAATGATGATGGTGCGTTATTGGTCCAGCCACGGAAAACCCGCGGGATTGGAAATTTTACGTGCGATTCCCGGCGCGCCCGACGTGGAAATTGAATCCGTAGGAACGGACAACATTACTGTTGATGGCCGTGCAATTGCGCTGACGCGTTACACGGTTGCGAATATTGTTTTCGGGCGCGAAATTTTGTGGATGAACGCTCAAGGACAATTGGCGGCGCTGATGACTTTTGCCGGTGGATTGCCATTTGAAGCGGTACGAACGGAATACGAACCAGCGCTGAGCGAATTATTTCACGCGGGAGTCGCGCAAGAGATGCGCGATCTCGCGGCAATTGAAAAGCAAGTGACGCCGGAGAGAACGGGATCGTTTGCAATTGTAGGCGCAACTTTGGTGGATGGAACCGGACGTCCGCCGATGTTGAATTCTGTGGTGATTGTGAAGGATGGAAGAATCGTTGCAGCGGGCCGCCGAAGGGAAATAGAAATTCCCGGCGGCATGGCGATTATAAACGCGCGCGGACAAACACTTTTGCCGGGACTGTGGGAAATGCACGTGCATTTTTCGGGCGTGGAATTTGGGCCGGCATTGCTGGCTGCGGGAATCACGACGGCGCGCGATTGCGGTGGAGAATTTGAATTTCTCACCTCTGAACGAGACGAAATTGATCAGCGTCATGGACTTGGTCCGCGATTATTGTTGGCCGGATTGGTGGACGCGAGCGGGATCACCGGATTTGGCGCGGTGACTGCGGACACGCCCGACGAAGCGCGGACCGTTGTTGATAAATATAAGGCCGCGGGATTTCAGCAAATAAAACTTTACACATATTTGAAGCCAGCCGTGATCGGCGCGCTTTCGAGCGAAGCGCATCGAGTGGGAATGACCGTGACCGGACATGTGCCGAATTCGGTGAGCACATATGAAGGTGTGGAAGATGGAATGGATCAGATCAATCATTTGAATTATGTTTCGCGGTTGATGCGTCCAGCGGGAAGCACAGGCGCGATTGATTTCAATTCCGCCGAAGTGAAACGCGCGATCCAATTTTTGATCGAGCATCACACCGTTGTTGATCCAACGATTTCCTGGGGAGAAATGGCGGGACACTCGAAGGACATGGACGTCACAACATTCGAGCCGGGAATTTTGAAAGCTCCGTATTCGCTGTCGACGAAATTCTCGGCGATGGGAGTTGCGGCGACAGAGTCAACGCGAGTGCACGCGCGGAACGCAGAAAATCTTTTGGTGGTTGGCGCGCTCTACAAAGCAGGAGTTCCAATTGTGGCGGGAAGCGATACTGGGCTGGTCGGATACGGACTCGATCGCGAAATTGAACTTTATGCGCAAGCGGGGATGACGCCGATGGCGGCGATTCAATCGGCAACACTTGTGGCCGCGCGCGCGATGAAACTGGATGGCGATTCGGGAACGATTGAAACGGGCAAGCGCGCGGACATGATTCTGGTAAATGGAAATCCGGCGGAAAATATTCATGACATCCGAAAGGTTGCGAAGGTGGTAACGAACGGATGGATGTATGACTGCGCGAAATTGTGGGAGAGTGTGGGATTTAAGCCGTAATTTTATTTTGGGAAGCGGGAACGCCTCGGTGATCAGCCTTCAAATTGTGCGAACCGGCGGAAGGGGTTGTTGTTGACCGCCGCTAAATTAATTTTCTTCATTTGCTTGATTCTAGCCGCTAGTGGATATGTTTCGCCGCCGATTGCGTTGCTGGGCGGATTGATCTACGGATTTACATTTACCCACCCGTATCAAATTCACGCCAGAAAATTTTCGCGATATTTGCTACAGGCTTCCGTTGTGGGCCTGGGCTTCGGAATGAATCTGCATGAAATTGTTCACGCAGGGCGAGCGGGATTTATTTACACGGCGATCGGAATTACCAGTTCGATGTTGTTGGGAACTTTGTTGGGAATGATGTTCCGCGTTGGCGGAAAAGTTTCGTATTTGATCACGGTAGGAACAGCGATCTGCGGAGGCAGCGCGATTGCGGCCGTTGCTCCAATCACGAATGCAGGCGATGAGGATATTGCGGTTTCGCTCGGAACTGTTTTCGTGCTGAATTCGATCGCGTTATTTATTTTTCCGATGATTGGCGGCGCGCTTCATCTGAGCCAATCGCAATTTGGATTGTGGGCGGCGCTGGCAATTCACGATACAAGTTCGGTGGTGGGCGCGACGGCGAAATATGGCGCAGAAGCGTTGGCGATTGGCACGACGGTGAAATTAGCGCGCGCATTGTGGATTGTTCCGATTGCATTAATTACGGCAGCGGTGGTGAAGAGCAAAACGAAGATCCAGTGGCCGTGGTTTATTTTATTTTTTTGTTTGGCGGCTGTGGCGAATACTTATTTGCCGTCTTTGGGGCCTGCATATCCGGTGCTGTACAAGCTTGGACGCATCGGATTGACGGTGACTTTATTTTTGATTGGGACAGGATTGTCGAAGGCTACGATCAAACAAGTTGGCGCGCGACCGCTTCTACAGGGCGTGATTTTGTGGGCGATCGTGGCGGTTAGTACGTTGATGGCGATTCGGAGTGGATGGATTGGGTTGTGATCTCCCGCAATGAAAAGCCCCACGTGTAAGGACGACACGTGGGGCTTTTGGTTCGGAGTTTCCCTGCGAATACTACATTTCTGGTCCACCGCGGCCGCCGCCTGCGGCCAGATTTGTTGGCGGGTGCAGTTCGTATTCGTGCGGCGGCTCGGCGCCCATCAGGTAGCGGACGAAATAATCCCAGCGACGGCGAGTCATGTAGTTGGCGTCGGGACCGTAGCCGTGCGGTTGGTTCGGGAGCAATAGCAGATCGAAATCTTTATTTGCTTTGATGAGCGCGTCAACCACCAGCAGCGTGTTGTTTGGCGGAACGTTGTTGTCCATGGTGCCGTGAGCGAGCAGCAGATGACCTTTTAGATTTTTGGCGACGAGCTGATTCGCTTGACTATCGTAGTTGTCGCCGCCTTTTCCATCTTTAGTTAACAGGCCCTGCCACTTTTCTCCCCAGTCGTCTTCGTAAACGCGATTATCGTGATTGCCGGATTCTGAAATTCCAACTTTGAAGAAATCCGGATAGCGGAACATGGCGTCGGCGGTAGCAAAGCCTCCGCCAGAGTGGCCGAAAATTCCCGCGCGGTCGATATCGATGTACTTGTAGCGATCGGCGAGTTGCTTCATTCCGGAAACTTGATCGGGAAGCGTGTTATCGCCGAGATCGCCGAAATATGCTTCGTGGAATTTTTTGGACCGCCACGGAGTTCCCATGCCGTCGAGTTCGACGACGATGAAGCCGAGTTCGGCGAGCGCTTGGTCGTCACCACGCGCTGCGGAAAAACTGCGCGAGCCGACGCTGCCCGTCTGCGGGCCGGGATAAATGTGATTGATGATGGGATATTTCTTATTCGGATCAAGATTCGTGGGCTGATACATCACGCCGTAAAGATCGGTTTGATGATCGCGCGCTTTGACGGTGAAGGGAATTGGCGGCTTCCATCCAGTGGCGAGAAGACGCGAAATATCGGCCTTTTCGAGATTGGTGACGAGTTTTCCGGTGGCGTCACGAAGAACCGTTGTCGGTGGCACGTCCGGTTTGGAATATGTGTCGATGAAATATCGGCCTGACGGAGAAAAAGAAACGGTGTGCGTGCCGTCGTCGGGAGTTAAGAGCTTGAGATTTTTTCCGTCGAAATCCACGCGATAAAGATTGATGAAATATGGATCCTGCCCCTTTTCGCGGCCGACGCCTTCAAAGAATAGGATGCGATTTTTTTCGTCAACACGCAGGATTTGGGTGAGGTTCCAATTGCCCGCGGTAATTTGATTTTTCAGTTTGCCGGTGGCGAGATCGTAGAGATAAATGTGGCCCCAGCCGAGATCGCCCGGCGTATTTTCTTTTTCCGAGAACCAGATGAACTCGTTGGTGGCCGGCAAGTATTGCCAGTTAATGTGACCATTGCCGGATTCGTAGAATGTGGGGACTTCTTCTTTGAAAACATCACGGACGGCTCCGGTTGCGGCGTCGGCTTCGCGCAACTGTTCGATTTTGTGATCGCGCGAAGTGGAAACGAAGCCGATGTGAGTTGAATCCGGACTCCAGTGCAGGTCGGAAAGTTCGCCGGAAGTGCAATCGATGTCATCGCATAACGAAGACCTGTGCTGATCCGCCGGCATCTGCAGGCGAGTCACTTTTGGCGTGTCTACATTAATGATGACGCGCTGAATGGTGGTGATGACGTCGTCGCCGGGCAAAGGATATTTCCACTCGCGAAGTTCGGGATGGCCGACTCTGGTGCTGACCAAATACATTTCGCCGACGCCGCGCTGATCCTGTTGATACGTCGCAATTTTTTTCGAGTCCGGCGACCAGGTTAGAATCGCGCGGTCGCTGTTGGTCCATCCGGCATTGTCCGTGGCATAGCCGAAATCTTTTATTCCGTCCGTTGTGAGCTGAACGGGATCGCCACCAGCGGTTGGGCGAACCCAGAGATTGTAATCCTGAATGTATGCCGACAGTTTTCCGTCCGGCGAAACGACACCGCCACGGCCTCCGCCTGCGGCCGCGCCACGACCACCTCGTCCACCGCCTCCGCCCCGGCGTCCACCTCCTAGCGGATTATCGGCGCCGGCTTCGGCGGTGCATTTTGTAGTGGGCAAATCGCAAGTGTATCGGCGGCCGTTTGAATTGATGTTTACCGCGTGGCCGTCAGCGGAATAATCGAATTCGGTGATGGGCAGATGATGTGCGTCAAAAGTTGTCCCCGCGGCAGCCGAGAGCGCAGCGGCAACTTTTGCGTGATCGAAAGCGGGCGCGCGTGTGCCCTTGGCGGGATCGACAAGAATAAATTCGGTGCCGTCACCGGTGGTAAGCGCGTAGGTGAAGCGCTCGTCGGGAAGCCAGTTGACACCGCGGCCTCCACGTCCACCGCCGCCGATCACGCCGGTGACGAGCGGCGTGGTGTTGTAGCCCATGAATTTTTCCGCGCGAGCGTAGTCGGCGGTGGTCAGGACGCGCTGCTGAGCGCGAGCTGGCGCGGTGAAAATTATTGCCGCGCTGATTACCGCGATAGCCGCTGCGGCGAATTTAGCTGTTGCTCGTTGAAAGTGCTGAGACATTATTTTCCTCCGGAAATTATTGTGCGAGGCTGCGAGCGACGGCGCGCGATTGTCGGCGCGTTGGTAAATTGAGATGGACATTTCGTTTGGCGGTTGAGTATCGCACAACCATTTGGAGATTCAAGAGCTGTTCGGATTTGTGCGATCTGTCGGGGATGGGCCGCTGTGTTGTTTGGGACAGACGCTGGTGATAGACTTTTTCACATGGCTAAGAAAAAAGTAGCATCCAAAAAGAATGTTGGCGGAAAGAAAAAGACTGGCGCTGCGGTGAAGAAGTCCGCGCCGAAGAGAATTATTAAGAAAGTTGCTGCGACGAAGAGTGCGCCGAAGAAGATTGCGGCAAAGAAACTTGCGCGCGGCGGCGCTGGCGCGAAGAAATCCACGGCGCGAAAAGTGCGCGGAATTACCGCGGAAGTGGCCAGCCCGATGAGGTCGAGCTTGAACGATGGCGGCTCAGATTTCGGAGTGGAGCCTCGGCGTCAGCGGCGCGGACTGGGGTCTGAAGCGGCGGGACAGTCTGGCGATACCGAGGGAATTTCTGACGAGGCGGAAGCGGATTCGGAAAGTGTGGAAGAGTTGCTTGAGGACGGACAGTCATTCGAGGCGGAAGTTGTAAGCGGAGTGGAAAGCGCGGGCAACGCGGATGACGGCGGGGTGCGCACGCATGAAGTGCCCGAGGACGATGTGCCTGAGGAGTACGAGAATCAGGATTAGGCAAGAAGTTTGGCTGGGCGGGATTCGCGTGATAAAATGCGCTCTCTTCGCTTTCCGTTGAAAAGTGGCGGGAAGTAAACGGTGCGCTCGTAGCTCAGCTGGATAGAGCGTCTGGCTACGAACCAGAAGGTCGGGAGTTCGAATCTCTCCGGGCGCACCACCTCAATATTAGATATTCAAAGGAATTTCAGTCGGCTACTTCCAGGTTCCTCATTCTTCTTCAGTCGAGGATCAATTCCAAGATTGCGTCCGAGTCTCGTTCATTCAAACCGGCTTCATTTCCTTCCCGCTAATTTGCAGATCGAAGCCGTTTGGATCTTTCACATGGAAACTATTTTCCGTATCGGGCGTGGGATTTAGTCCGCGGTGCTCGAGCTCTGCCTTCACGGAATTTTTATCCCAGTGATCGATTGTGTAGGCGATGTGGTCGATCCGCGGCGGAGTGACGCCTTGCGGAGCTTTGCGCGGAATTAGAAATGTGTTCGTGTCGCCGAGGATTAGATTGCATTGCGAGCCGGTATCGGCGACAACTTTCATTCCGAAAATATCGGCGTAGAAATCGCGAGTTTTGGCGTAGTCGTTCACTTGATACGAAATGTGGTTGATGGCGACGCCTTTAAATCCTTTTGCGGATTGGGCTGATGCCGGCGACACGCCCGCGGCGGTTGCGGCCGCTACTACGGCAATGCTTTTAATGAGTTGGCGGCGCGTCATTTTCCCGCGGTCGAAATCGTCAAGCAATTTTGCGATTGTGTTTTCCATTTTTGCCTCGATTTATTTTTGGATAGCCGCTGAGGGCTGCAATTCTCTCGCGCGAACCAGAAGTTTATTCAATTTGCCTTCGATAGAGGCGTCACCAATGTGCTCTTCCTGCATGACGCCGTCCGTATCAATGGTGAAGGTGTGCGGAATCGCGTTGACGCTAGACTTTTTGGCGATCGGACCCTCGAAATAGCCATCTCGATATTGCGGCCAGATCATTTCGTTTTTTGCGATGAAATCCTTCCAGGTTTTTTCGTCTTTATCAAGGCTCACACTCAGGATAACAAGCGGCTGGCCTTGAAATTTCCTGGCGACCTTCTGCATGTGCGGCAGCGCTTCACGGCAGGGGCCGCACCAAGTTGCCCAAAAATCCAGCAGAACGACTTTGCCCTGCAGTTCGTCCATGGAAATTCGCTGGCCATCAACGGTCGTGACGGCGAATGGCGGGGCCATTCTCGCGCGCGCTAGTTCGGGCCGGCCGATGTATCGAGTAGCGCGCTGAGCGTTCGGATCGTCTGCGGGCTTCATCTTCACATACTCCTCGAAGCGGGATTTTGCGGCGTCGTCCTGCTTGAGTTGCGCGAGCGTCTTTCCGTCAGTGAAAATCGCATCCGGAAAATTCGGGTTGATGGCGATTGCTTTGGCGAGTTCTTCGTGAGCGTGCGTGAAAATCTCGCCCTTCTGTTTTTCCACTGCCTCGTTCATTAAGATTACGCCGAACTGGTAATGCGCGATTGCCATCTCACGGTCGCGCTGAGCTTCGGCCAACACTTCCGTCGCGGCGAGTTCGGCGATTTTCCAGTCGCTGAGTTCAACTCCATATTTGATCATTTGTTTCTGACAGGCGACGCAATGGCCGCCATCTTGCTTATCCGCCTTCGCGAATCCTTCCAGAGCAACTGCGCGCCCGTAT
>DATBYL010000289.1:0-3912 GCA_036513735.1 Candidatus Acidiferrales bacterium | reverse complement strand
AAACGCATCGTGATTTTGTCGTGCAGTTGTCTGCTGATCGCGATTGCGCTGGTGGCGCAGGATATTCCTCCGGATGAAATCTTTTGGAGCAGCAGGCCATACACACCCGAAATTGCAAATGGAACTGCGATCAAAGTGCAATCGGATTTGGTGGAAGTGCCAACGGTGGTGCTCGATAGCCACGAAAAACCTGTTGGTGATTTGAAGAAAAGTGATTTCCTGCTTTTTGACAACGGCAAACCTCAAACTATTTCTACATTTTCGGTTCTCATCGGAGCTGGTGCGAGTTCCACGGCTAGAGGGCAGCACGCCGTTGCTGATTCCGCTCCGGCGTCGTCTGCGGTTTCTGCGCAGCCACGATATGTCGCTCTGTTTTTTGACGATGTAAATCAGGCCGAAGCGCGTATGAGCCGGGCAATCGCGAACCTGACCTTTGCGCGCGAGGGCGCCATCAAGTTTATTCGCAAAGGAGTGGATCCTGACGAGCGCGTAGGAATTTTCACCGCTTCGGGAACATTGAGTCTCGATTTCACCAACGACGTTCAAAGATTGGAGGATACTCTTGCGAAGCTGCGGTTCTCCCAGTGGATGGGAAACCAGGGTATCGCGCCGTGTCCTCCGGAATCTCCCTCTCAAGCTTGGATGATCGTTCATGCAGGGCAAAATACCGCCGAATTTAAGGCTGCGGTGGGGGCGGCAATCCAGTGTGGTTGCCGTGGTCAGATGGCTGCCGTGTGTGCCCAGCGAGAAGCGGAGAGGGGCGTGACCCAAGCGGAGAGTTTTTCACTCGACACGCTTGACTCCCTCGGCCACGTCATTCGATATCTCGGCCAAATGCCGGGTCGGCGCATACTGGTGCTAACTTCTGGCGGTTTTCTTACGATGTCATTCAGGCAGCAAGAGCAGAAAGTGTCGGAAGTGGCGCTTCGCGCGGGTGTGGTTATCAATTCCTTAGATACCGCGGGGCTGGATCCCTACCCCAGCCCGTTTGGCAATCATTTCAACATGAACCTCCCGATGTCGGGCCTCGCGCAAGACACCGGCGGCAAATTTATTCATAACAGCAACGACCTGGATGGTGGGCTGCGCGCGTTGTCCGCGGTTCCGCCCGTCGCTTACGTGCTGGGGTTTACGCCGGAAAACCTGAAGTCGGACGGAAAAGAACACACCTTGAGGGTGAAACTTGTAGAGCCGGCGCATTTAAGAGTGAACGCCCGCCCGGGATATTACGCGCCAAGTATCGAGCCTTCACCTTTGGAGAAGAGATTCGCCCAGTTGCAGCAAAACGTGATGGGCGCCGACAGCCCCGCGGAAATCCCCGTCGGATTCACAGCCGTGCCGGAAACGGATGCGAGCGGCGTGTCCTCGCTGGCGGTCACGGTTCACGTCGACGTACGTAAATTGGCTTTTCAGGATGCGGTATCGAGCGAGCTTGGCCAGCGACACGTCGAGAGATTGATTTTCATCACCGCGCTGTTCGACGGCAAAGACAAATTTCTGACTGGCGTCGAAGGAGTGATGGACTTGAAATTGAAAGACGCGACTCTGAAGCAGATTACCGCGCAAGGACTCAACGCGAAACTCTCGATACAAGCGCCGGCGGGGGCGTATCGCGTGCGTCAGGTTGTGCAGGAAGCGGTGGTCGGGCGGATTTCGGCGGTGAGCCGGGCGGTTGAAATTCATTAGGGGATTGTGGAGTTTTCTATGCGCGCAAAACTGATCGCGATCCTGTCACTTATTTTTCTGGTGGCCACGATTGCGCTCGTCGCGCAGGATATTCCTCCGGATGAAATCTTTTGGGGTAGTCGGCCATACACTCCGGAAATTGTTGGATCGTCCGCTATTCGCGTGCAATCGGATTTGGTTGAAGTGCCCACAGTGGTGCGCGATGCGAAGGGAAATGCAATTAGCGGTTTGACCAAGGATGATTTTCTTCTTTTCGATAACGGGAAACCGCAAACGATTTCGACGTTTTCGGTTTTGGGCGGACAGGGAAGCGCCATGCCGCGAAAAGCTTCGTCCGCCGCGGCGGAGACGGAGTCACCCGTTCCTTTGCAGCCGCGATACGTGGCGCTGTTCTTTGACGACGTGAATTTGGCGGAAGCGAATGTGAACAAGGCGTTCTCAAATTTGAATTTCGCGCGCGAAGGCGCAATTAAGTTCATTCGCAAAGGATTGGATCCCGGCGAGCGGATTGGGATCTTTACGGCGTCTGGGACATTGAGTCTTGATTTCACGGATGACGCGCAGAGACTGCTCGATACCATCGCGAAGGTTACTTTGTTCCCGCGAATGCCGGATCAGGGACCGGGCGCATGTCCGCGGGAGACTCCATATCAAGCATGGGTAATAATGCACCTTCCGCCAAACACGCCTGAGTTTGGGGCGGCCGTAGGGGCCGCAGCAGCGTGCGGGTGCAAACCTGCCGCCGTCGCGGTGGCTTGTGCGCAAAGAGAAGCGGATACGATAGTCGGTTTTGCGGAAAGATTCTCGCTGGACACATTTGCATCGATCAGCCACGTGATACGCCATCTCGGCGAAATGCCCGGCCGCCGCATATTGGTGATGACTTCCGCGGGCTTCTTAACATTGTCGCTTCAGCGAGAACAACAGAAAGTTATTGAAGCGGCGCTTCGCGCGAGCGTGGTTATCAATTCACTGGACAGCACTGGACTAGATCCCAGACCCAGTGGATTCGGAACGCATTTCAATATGAGTTTTCCGATGGCCGACCTGGCTTCGGAAACTGGCGGCAAGTTTATCCACGACAATAACGACCTGGAAGGTGGTATGCGCGCGTTGGCCGCAGTTCCAGCAGTTACTTACGTACTTGGTTTCTCGCCAGAAGGCCTGAAAGCGAACGGAAGTAAGCACGATCTAAAAGTGAAACTTACCGAGCCTGCGCACATCACGGTTAGTTCTCGTCCCGCTTACTACGCGCCCAGTCCCGAACTTTCCCCGACCGAAAAAAGATTTCGGAAATTGGAGCAGAGCGTGATGACGGCTGATAATCCTGCTGAGATTCCTGTGGAATTCACGGCGACGCCTGAAAAATTGGCCAGTGGCGAAACTTCACTGAAAGTGTTAGTGCACGTTGATATCAACAAGCTGCCTTTCCAGATTTTGAGCGAACGTCACACAGAAAGACTAATTTTTATTACCGCGCTGTTTGATATGAAGAATCAATTCCTGACCGGTGTTCAAGGCGTTATGGAACTGCGATTGAAAGAGGCGACTGTGAAGCAGCTTTCTACGCAAGGGCTGGACGCGAAACTTTCGATTTCCGCGCCGGCAGGGGCGTATCGTGTGCGGGAGGTTGTGCAGGAAGCAGTGGGCGGACACATTTCGGCGATTAGCCGGACGGTTGAAATTCGTTAGGAGATTGTGGAGCTTCGTTTGCGTGCAAAACTGATCGCGACGTTGATGTGTACGTGTCTGCTGGCGATCGCGCTGATTGCGCAGGATATTCCTCCGGATGAACTTCATTGGGGCAGCCGTCCCTATGCTCCCGATACGTCTTATGCCATTCGCGTGCGAAAAGATTTGGTTGAAGTGGCCACGGTTGTTCGTGACTCCCGTGGAAATGCCGTAGGCAATTTGCAGAAGAGTGATTTTTTGGTTTTCGATAACGGAAAACCGCAAACTATTTCTTCATTTGCAGTTCTTACTGGGCCGGAAAAATCCGCGGTTACTGAACAAGGTTCTCAAGGCTCCCAAGGTGCGGCGCCTAATGTTATGTCGACCACGCAGGCTCGCTATGTGGCGCTGTTTTTTGACGACGTGAATACGACTCTTCCCAATCTAGTTTTTGCGCGAGAGGGCGCGATCAAATTTATTCGCAAAGGACTCGATCCGGAGGAGCGCGTCGGTATCTTTTCGGCGTCCGGAACTTTGAGTCTTGATTTCACGGAC
>DATBYL010000288.1:0-3183 GCA_036513735.1 Candidatus Acidiferrales bacterium | reverse complement strand
CCGGCGAAGGTTTGCGTTTTCCTTCGGTGGCCGACGGAACCGTGATCGCCGGAGTGAGATATTTTTTCGTGGACGACCCGGAATATTTTAATCGCGAGCAGCTTTACGGCGAGCAGGGAAAAGATTATCCGGATAACGCCGAGCGCTTCGGCGAATTCAGCCGCGTAGCGGTGGAAATTGCAAAACACATTTGGCCGCCCGACGTCATCCATTGCCATGACTGGCAAACCGCGCTTGTTCCTGTCCTGCTGCGCACACTTTATTCCACCGACCCGCTGGTGAAGGCGATTCCGGTCGTCTTCACGATTCACAATATGGGTTATCACGGGCAATTTCCGCGCACAGTTTTAGCCGAACTGGGATTGCCGGAAACTTTATTTCGGATGGACGCGCTGGAATTTTTCGGCAAGGTAAATTTTTTGAAGGCGGGAATTATTTTTTCGGATTTTATCACCACGGTCAGTAAGCGCTACGCCGAGGAAATTCAAACCGCCGAATATGGACATGGCCTGGACGGTGTCGTGAAAAATCGCGCGGCGCAGTTGCGCGGAATTCTGAATGGCGCGGACTATTCCATTTGGAATCCCGAAAAAGATCCGTTGATCGCAGCTCGATATTCCGCGAAGGATTTCACCGGCAAGAAAGCCTGCAAGAAGGATTTGCTGGAGCAATTTAAATTGGACGCCACCGATTTGCAGCGTCCTCTGATTGGAATTGTTTCGCGATTTGCCGCGCAAAAGGGTTTCGATTTAATTGAAGAAATTGCCGACGACATCGTGAAGGAAGGCGCGGCAATTGTTGCTCTCGGAAATGGCGAACCGCGCTACGAAAATTTGTTCCGCGAGCTGGCCGGGAAATATCCGCGTCAAGTGGGCGTGAAAATCGCGTACGACAATACTCTTGCGCACAAAATCGAAGCAGGCGCGGACATGTTTTTGATGCCGTCGCTTTACGAACCTTGCGGACTAAATCAGATGTACAGTTTGCGTTACGGCACCGTACCGATTGTCCGCGCAACCGGCGGTTTAGACGATACAATTGATCAGTTCGACGCCAAGTCCGGAAAAGGAACAGGATTTAAGTTTGAGGAATACGACGGACAGGCGCTTTTGAAATCTGTGCGAGAGGCGCTGGCGGTTTACAAGACTCCGCAAGCGTGGCAGAAATTGCAAATTGCCGGAATGGCGAAAGATTATTCGTGGCGCGCTTCGGCAACGGAGTACGTTCAAGTGTATGAGGGCGCGCGGAAGGCTCGAATCCTTCAGCTTGCGCCATCATCTAATTCTGTAATAAAACGTGACGCGGCCCCAGTGGCCGATTCCAAAGGGAAGGGAACCCATGTCTGAGAATGTTACGAATATAACCGACGCCACATTTCAAGCCGAAGTGATTGAGGCCAGCAAAACGCAGCCCGTGATGGTGGATTTTTGGGCGTCGTGGTGCCGCCCGTGCCTGATGCTGGCGCCGACCGTGGCCGAAATTGCCACTGAAAATCTTGGCAAGCTGAAAGTCGTGAAGATGAATGTGGACGACAACGTGAATACGCCCGGACAATTTAATGTCCGCAGCATTCCGGCGCTGCTGCTCTTCAAGGGCGGACAGTTGGCCGAGCAAATGGTCGGCAACCTGCCGAAAGATAATATTACGAAGGCGCTGGCGCGCCACCTGTCGTAAATTTACTTCCGTGAGCAAATCGGAATCTGTGGCGGCGTCTCGATCAAAGAAGCGGCGCTGCCACTGGGCGAAAAGCGATCTGATGATCGCCTATCATGACGCCGAATGGGGAGTGCCGCTGCACGATGATCGCGGGCTCTTCGAGTTTTTAATTCTCGAAGGACATCAAGCCGGCCTCAGTTGGGAAATAGTTCTCCGCAAACGAGAAGCATATCGCGCCGCGTTCGACGGATTCGATCCGAAACGCATCGCGAAATATGACGCGAAGAAAATTCGCGCATTGCTGCAAAACGCCGGGCTAGTCCGCAATAAATTGAAAATGCGCGCCGCCGTAGAAAATGCCCGCGCATTCCTCGAAGTGCAACGCGAGTTAGGTTCCTTCGATAAATACCTCTGGCATTTTGTGGACGGAACGCCGCGCGTAAATAAACGCCGCGCGGGCGGGGCTGTTCCTGCGACGACGCTTGAATCCGACGCGCTAAGCATCGCGCTGAAAAAACGCGGATTCCGGTTTGTCGGCTCAACAATTTGTTACGCGATGATGCAGGCAGTCGGCATGGTGAATGATCACGCGGTGGAATGTTTCCGATACGCATCTTTGGCGAAGAAATCTTTCCGTGTCACTTCCAAATAAGAGATTGTTATCTTGAGTTCTGGGGATTGTGATGAAGCCTGTTCGCTTAGCCCTCGCAGTTGCGGCGCGTTTCCGCGCCTGGTCGGAAACCCTAGCCCATGATCTCCGATTCGGCGCGCGTATCTTGCGCAAGTCGCCGGGATTTGCAATCACAACTATATTGACGCTCTCTCTCGGGATAGCTGCCGCTGTGGCGATTTTCGGTTTTGTGGACTCGGCGCTTCTTCAACCGTTACCGTATCCGAATTCCTCGCGCCTTATGGGCGTCTTTGAGACGTCGCGGCAAAGCGGGGAGCGCATGGGATATTCCTTCCACAATTATTTGGACATGGACCGTGCCAATCGCGTGTTTTCTCCGACTGCTGCCTTTGACAGTTCCAAGGATTTTGTCCTCTCAGACCGAGAAGGCGCACACGAGGTCAATGCAGTTGGCGTGACAGGAAAGTTTTTTCAAATTCTTGGCGTCTCGCCGATTCTTGGAGAAGTCTTTGCTCCCGATTCTGCCAGTGAAGATTTGCTGGCCCAACCTTCGACCGTCATCTTGAGTTATGCCGCATGGCAGACATGGTTCGGTGGAAGTCCGGATGTACTGGGCAAAACGGTCACGCTGAGCGGAGAATCTTACACCGTAATCGGCGTGCTGCCGCGCAGCTTTAAATTCGCTCGGACCGGTGCTACGGAGTTCTGGACAACACTTCGTCCCTTCGCCGGAGATACCTGCAAACTAAGCCGCGGCTGCGCGACGATGGGCGTCATCGCCACGTTGAAAGACGCCGTCACAGTCCAGCATGCGTTGGCAGATGTGCAGGCTATCGCTGGACGAGAAGCGAAGGAACATCCAGACCCGGACAAAAACCGGAGCGCGAACGTGACTC
>DATBYL010000287.1:0-4964 GCA_036513735.1 Candidatus Acidiferrales bacterium | reverse complement strand
CAACCAGCTCGTTATCACCTGTAAGAATTTTTACTTCCACGCCGTCACGCTTCAGTTCCGCCAGCGCCTGGACCGAATCCGCCAGCACCGGATCAGAAAACGCCAGAAATCCCGCCAGCACCAATCCGCGCTCGTCATCCTTCGTGTATTTCGCTTGCACCGGCACCCGCGCAAATCCTACCGCCAACACTCGAAATCCCTGCCGGCTCAAATCCTCATAAGTTTTTGTCGAGGAGTTATGCGCTGTCTCGTCCAGCGCCGAAGTGATATTTCCGCATTGATGTTGATCGCACAGCGGCAGCATTCCTTCCGGCGCGCCTTTCGCAATCAGCAGACGCTCCGGAGGATTCGCGCCGGACTTTTCAACAATCACGCTCACGCGCCGCCGGTCGAAATCAAATGGAATCTCGTCGATTCTTACGTAGCCATCCGCCGCCGGACATGGCTTCTCCAAAATTGTCGCGTCCAGCGGACTCCGTATTCCCGTGTTAAATTTCGCGTTCAGAAATCCCAACGTCCGCGCCCATTCCGAAGCAGTTCCCGCCGGATCCACAAAAGTTTCCAGCGTCATCTTGCCCGCGGTCAACGTGCCCGTTTTGTCCGAACAAAAAATATCGATGCTGCCAAAATTTTGAATCGCCGCCAAATGCTTCACAATTACTTTGTCCCGCGCCATCCGAATCGCGCCCGTCGCCAGAATCACCGACGTAATCATCGGCAAAAATTCCGGCGTCAATCCCACCGCCAGCGCCACCGCGAACAGCAATGACTGAAACGGATCGTGCCGCAGCCCGAGTGACATTGCCAAAATAAACAGCACCATGAAAACGATCACGCGCAAAATCAGCGAACTGAATCTCCGCAGTCCGCGCTCAAATTCCGTTTCCTCAGGACGCTCTGCAAGTTTCGCCGCAATATCTCCGAACGCCGTCTTCGGCCCCGTCGCAAAAATCCGCACCGTCGCCGTTCCGCTGACGACCGAAGTCCCCAAAAAAACCATATTCGGCGCCGAAGGATTTCTGTGCTGCGCTGGATCGTCCGGATGCGGCTCTTTTTCCACCGGCAACGATTCGCCCGTCATCGCCGCTTGCTGCACGAAAAAATCCCGCGCGACAAGCACCAATCCATCCGCCGGAACCAAATCGCCCGAACTCAGCCGCACCACATCGTCCGGCACAACTTCACGCCGCGGCAATTCGTGCCAGGCGCCATCGCGCAAAACCGTCGCCGTCGGCGCCACTCGCTCGCGCAAATGCCGAATCGCCTGTTCCGACCGATATGTTTGGAAAAAATTGACGGCGATGCCCAGCGTCACCACCACGACAATAATGACCGCGTCCACATTCTGGTGCAGATAAACCGCAATCACGCTCGCCACCAACAAAATAATCGTCAGCGGATTCGCAAGTTGAAGTCCAATATGCCGCAACGCGGAAAATTGTCCCGCAGGCGTCGGATCGTTCGGCCCAAATTGCGCCAAACGCGCGCGCGCTTCGTCGCCAGTCAATCCAGTTATCGTGGGATTCGAGGAATCAGTAGGAGATTCAGGCACGGGCACCGTTCATCTCGCATTAACAAATTCAAGCGCAGAAAATTTAATTGCGGAAGTTATTCTCTGTCATTTCAACTACATTTGCCAATTGTAGGGGCGCTGCTTGCTGCGCCCTCAACCGGCGCGAAATTATAGGGCTCGATGTTCCGGCTCCTGCTGCGTCATGCAATGCAACGTCCCCAATCCGAGCACCAAATCCTGCGCGGCAATCCCAACAATTTTCCGATCAGGGAATAACTCCGCCAAAATATTCAGCGCCACGCGATCGTTCGGATCATTAAACGTCGGAACGATCACAATTTTATTCGCAATATAGAAATTCGCGTAACTAGCCGGCAGCCTCTCGCCTTCAAACATCACCGGCGCGGGCATCGGCAATCTCACCACGCGCAACGCATGACCGTCCTGATCTCGCATCTCCCGCAGCTTCGCCAAGTTTTCTTGCAGCGGCTCGTAGTTCGCGTCGGATCTATCATTCTCAACAGCAGTCACAACCGTCGAAGCGTCCGTAAATCGCGAAATATCATCCACATGTCCGTGCGTATCGTCACCGGTAATTCCGCGCCCCAGCCACAATACATGCGTCGCGCCAAAATTTTCGCGGAAAATATGCTCGTAATCCGACCGCGTAAATCCCGGATTCCGAACCTGCGTCGAACTCAGCAGCCACTCCTCCGTAATCATTATTGTTCCGCGGCCGTTCACTTCGATTCCGCCGCCTTCCAGCACCACGCGCTTGCCCTTGTACATCGGCTGATGCACCGGAATTTTCCACGACTTCATTTGCGGCGCAAGTTTCGTCACAGCCGCCGCATCGCGCTTCCCGTTATCGTATTTCGCCCACGCATTGAACAACCAGTGCGCCGCCGCCAACTCCCCATTCTTTCCGCGCACAAATATCGGACCGAAATCCCGTATCCATCCGCGATCCGTCGGCACGCGATAGAAATCCACGGCCTTCAGATCCGCGCCGGCCTTCGTCAAGATTTTCTTTGCGTCATTTTCCGCCGGTCCATCCTTCACCAGAATTCGCACGCGCTCCACGCGCGCTAAATTCCGCGCAATTTCCGCATACACCCACGGAATCGGAGCAAATTTTCCAGGCCAGTCGGTTTTTTCGTGAGGCCACGAAAGCCACGTCGCTTCGTGCGGCTCCCATTCGGCGGGCATTCTAAATCCAGAAAGCGCGGGCGCTGCGGATTTTGCGGTCGTCATTTCCCCAACCAACGTTCCAACAGCGGAGGATAAGCATCAATGCGGCGATCGCGCAAAAATGGCCAGCCTCTTCGAGTTTCTTCCACGCGCCGCGGATCGCATTCCACCACCAAAATTTCTTCCTTATCGCTTCCAGCTTCAACAAGCACTTCGCCGAACGGCGCCACTACAAATGAATTTCCCCAGAATTCCAATCCCGAATCCGCCGGACCTTCCAGCCCCACGCGATTCGCCACCGCAACATAAACGCCATTCGCAATCGCGTGCGAACGCTGAATCGTGCGCCACGCATCCAACTGCGCCGCGCCAAATTCCGCTTTCTCTTTCGGATGCCATCCAATGCTCGTCGGATAAAAAATCACGTTCGCGCCATGCAAACTCGCCAGCCGCGCGCCTTCCGGATACCACTGGTCCCAGCAAATTTGCACCGCGATGCGCCCGTACTTTGTTTGAAATGTCGGAAATCCCAAATCGCCCGGCGTGAAATAGAATTTTTCGTAATATGATGGGTCGTCCGGAATATGCATCTTGCGATAAATTCCCAGCATCGCTCCGTCGGCATCCAGCACCGCGGCCGAATTGTGATAAATCCCCGCCGCGCGCCGTTCAAATATCGAAACCACCAATGCCACTTTCAATTCGCGCGCAATTTTCGACATCACTTCCGTCGCCGGTCCCGGAATCGGCTCCGCCAAATCAAAAAGGTCCGCATCTTCCACTCGACAAAAATATGGCGAAAGAAAAAGCTCCTGCATGGAAATAATCTGCGCGCCGCGCTTCGCCGCTTCGCGAATCCGCTCCATCGCCAAATCAAGATTCGCCTTGCGATCCGCCGAGCATCGCATTTGAATCAGCCCAACTGTAAATTTATCCGCCGCTCCAGACATTTCTAAGTTTTCCTCTCGCAAAATCCGTGCATTTCAAAATATTTTTTATGGCGCAAAGATTTTGTACTATCAATTCCCCGTTTGCAACGCGAATCGCCCAACATTTGAATTGACCACCACCACGCGATAGCATGCAACACGAGAATTAGATGCTTCCAACTCCCGAAAATCCGCCGGAAACAATGTCACTCCCATCCGGCACCTCCATCATTGATCTAGATTTCCTCGGCGTCCGCGAAGCCGTCGGCCTCTATCTTCTCGAGGGAAATGGCGAGCTCGCGCTGGTTGATAGCGGCCCATCCTCCTGCCTTCCGGCCCTGAGAGAATTTCTCACCGCGCGCGGCCTCACGCTTTCCGACATCTCGACGCTCCTCCTAACTCACATTCATTTCGATCACGCCGGAGCCACCGGCACGCTCGTAAAAGAAAATCCCAATCTCAAAATTTACGTCCACGAACTCGGCGCAAAGCATTTAAAAGATCCCTCGCGCCTTCTAAATAGCGCCACGCGCCTCTATGGTGACGCTCTTCAACAAATGTTCGGCGAATTTCTTCCCGTCCCAACGGAAAATATTCACGAATTAATTGGCGGCGAATCCTTCCGCACAGCCGGCCGCGAAATTGAAGTCGCCTACACGCCCGGCCACGCTTCGCATCACGTCAGCTATTTCGATCAGTCCACTGGCGCCGCCTTCACCGGCGACACAACCGGCATGCGCCTGCCCGGCTACAAAATCGTCGCGCCGCTCACTCCTCCACCCGACATCGATCTCGCCGCATTCACCGAAAGCCTCGCCGAAATCGAGCGCCGCAAGCCGAGTCAACTTCTACTGCCTCATTTCGGTGCATACAATAATGTTGGCGAACATCTCCAGGCAACGCGCGAAGCTCTCTACGCCTGGACCGAGCGCACCTGGACGATTATGAAAAATAATCCCGAGGAATCCGCGCGAATCGAAAAATTTACCGCGCAAGCCGAAGAAGAATTTCGCGCGCAATTGCCAAACGAAGAAATCATCGCGCGCTACAACGCCGTCGCCATGCCGCAGCTAAGCTGGTACGGACTCGAGCGCTACTGGCGCAAACGCATCGAAGCCTATCAGCAAAATTTCGCGCAGCTCTAACCCTTCAATCGCAAAAGCTTCGCCGCATTCCCGCCCAAAATTCTCCGCTTCACATCCTCGTCCTCTCGCAGCGCGGCAATGCTCGAAAGCATTTTCGGAATGCTCCCGATCTGATGCGGATAATCACTCCCCGCCAAAATTTGATTCGGCCCGGCAAACTCAATCGCCAGCTCAATTGCGTGGGGA
>DATBYL010000286.1:0-10666 GCA_036513735.1 Candidatus Acidiferrales bacterium | reverse complement strand
CGGATCAGATGGATTTCACGCTCTCCGCCGGACAGTCCGTCACGTTTCGTTATCGCATCGAAATTTTTTCGCGCATCGCCACGCCGGAAAGCGTCGAAGCGGCGTACAAAACTTTTGTTTCGGAAGTAAAATAGTTCGCCGCACCTATGCCCACACACATCGGATTAATCGGCGGCGGAAATATTACGGACACGCACGCCCGCGCGGCGCTCGCTATTCCCGGCGTGGAAATTTCCGCAATCTACGGCACGCACTCCGATAAAATTGCCCAACTCTCTAAGAATTACGGGGGC
The DNA here is from genome assembly GCA_036513735.1 of Candidatus Acidiferrales bacterium. GTDB lineage: Bacteria > Acidobacteriota > Terriglobia > Acidiferrales > UBA7541 > DASTCZ01. The sequence goes on along the minus strand of DATBYL010000286.1, from coordinate 10,373 downwards.
GCTCCATTTGCTGATATTGAAGAGTTCATGGCGCATCGTCCGATGGAATTGGTCATCATCGGTAGTCCGTCCGGCCTTCACGCCGAACACGGAATAAAAGCCGCGCGCCAGAAACTGCACGTGCTCACCGAAAAACCGATTGATATCACAACCGCGCGCGCCGACGCCTTGATCACCGAATGTGAAAATTCCAAAGTTAAACTCGGCGTCCTATTTCAGGATCGTACCAAGCCCGACGTCCATCGCCTGAAGAATTTTCTCGCCGAAGGCGCGCTCGGCAAACTAATTCTGGCCGACGCGCAAGTGAAGTGGTATCGCCCGCCCGAATATTATGGAAATTCAAGCTGGCGCGGAAAATTCGCGCTCGACGGCGGCGGCGCCTTAATCAATCAGGGCGTTCACACTGTGGATTTATTGTTGTGTCTGATGGGCGATGTCGTCAGTGTGCAAGCGCAAATGGCCACTGCGCTGCACAATATCGAAGCCGAGGACACAATCACCGCGCTTCTCGAGTTTGCGAACGGCGCGATAGGAACTCTCGTCGCTACAACTTCCGCGTATCCCGGCTATCCTCGCAGCATCGAGGTCTCCGGCTCAGAAGGCACAGTAATTCTTGAGCATGACAAAATTATTCGCGCCGATCTAAAAACTCCGGATCCGAACTTACTCGAAGAGAGCGAATCGCGCGATCAGAACCAAAGCGCAACAAGCGCGACAGTTAGCGACATCCGCGGCCATCAAGCGCTCATCGAAGATTTCCTTCGCGCGATAAGAACAAATTCGCGTCCCTTATGCGATGGAAAAGAAGGACGCCGCAGCGTCGCGCTGATCGAAGCAATCTACGAAGCCGCGCGAAGCGGCGAACGCGTCTCCGTCGTCTGAACTTTTCAAGCGGGTGTGCGAATCAAGCTCATCAATCGATCATTGGGATAGAAGTGATCAACATTTTCAGGCGTGATCAGTTGATGCTTGATGAAGACCGCCGGCGACGTCGGCTTCTGATCCAAAATATCCAGCGCCAGCCGAATCAAGTGCGGGCCATATTCTTCCGGGAAATAAGCGACGGACCCAACCAATCTCGATTTCGGATCTCGCAATTCCGCGCGGCCTTCCGGTTCCGCGTTGTGGCTGACGATCCCGCATTCCGCTGCGCGTCCCGCTTCCTGAAAAGCGCGCAACGCCCCAAGCGCGCAGGAATCATTCGCCGCACCAACAACAATGCGTTTCGCTTTCGTGGTGCGCAGATGTCTGCGCACACAATCCAGCGACGCGCCGAATTGTCCATCGCCATCCAAATTTACAACTCTGCCGCGATAACTCGGCCGCACCACTTCCGTTATTCCGACAAGCATTCCCAGCACACGCGTCTGCGGCACCGAACCAGCGCGCCGAATTTCCAACAGCACGATTTCATCCACCATTCCATGCCAATTTTTATTTGCCCAGCGGCCCAGGTGCCGCCCGCCGACCAATCCCGCTTCATAGTTATTCGCGCCAAAATAACTCGCGCTCGGATGAGGGATATCCACGGCGATCATCGGAATGCCCGCCTCCTGCACTTTTGCCGCAATCGCCGGCGCGGCGGATTCGTCCGTTTGAAATTCAATAATTAAATCCACACCTTCTCGGATCAGTTGGTCCGCGTTGCGAAGCGCGATACGCGGATCGTATTTGTTATCCATCACCACAAGCTCGACGTGCGCGTTTTCAGCCGCTCGCAAAACTCCCGCGCCAACTTCTCGTGCGAATGAAGAATCCTGTCCTTGCGCGGCAAATCCAATTCTACATTTGCGGATCGGCCGCACGTCGTACATCAGCCGATATTGATTTTCGCCAACTTTTTCCAGGAAATTGCATTCTCGCAACGTGAACAGCAGCCGGAAGCACATCGCCTTATTAAATCCCGTGCGCGCAACTACGTCCTTCAGCCGCAGAACTTCGGCTTTCGACTTGAAAACCGCCAGCACTTGCGACGCATGCACCAGCGATTTAATTACGTAATTGCTGCGACGCTTCGCGTTCATCTTAATTCGTTAATCCTCACGGCTATCTATTTAACGCCGCGACCTGTTTTTTTGTTTTATCAAACGCGCGCCGCTGACAGGCCGCATGCGGAGCGGAGCGTACCATATCGAGACGGCATCTCACAATATGACATTTCGTTTCGCAATGCGTAACAAAGCAACCGGAATAGATAATCCCCCCATAGCGACCGCTCGCATCCGAAATCAATGCTAACTATCTTATTTAATACGCACATGCAATGAATTGCGTCTGCAATTAGGCGTTACTTCATCCGATACGCGTCCGATTTTATTTGGCGTCCTTGACACTTTTATTTCCGGGCCGTATACCGTCGTCCAGCATTTATCACTCTGTGCACAGTTTCAGGGATGCTCAGAACGGATTTGATCGCGCTGAATTTGCAGGGTGTGCTGATTCAGCCGGTGCTCGCGATGTTCTAGAGGTGGGAAATGAATTCAGCGCCGATTTGCATTTGCGCTTCCCATCCGGACTTTTCTGCAAAAGAAGATTCAATTTGTGAGCTTGCAGTTCGCCCTGGCGCGATAGTTTTTCTTTCGCGTGGGGGCTGCTAGCGGACGGTATGCGTGCGGGAGTCTTGCCCCGATTCCCGCACGCGCTCCGTCAGACTGAATCGCGATCGGAATTTTGGGCGCGCGCAGAATCGGACTTGCTCTCGGGGTGGGGTTGCTTTGATTCAAAGAACCTGGGTTACTGAATGTTGCACATCGCTCGGCCGCCGGCTCGCCGCGCAAGCGCAAACGCGTCTTCACGCGAACGCTTCCGGCGTCCATCGTTTTGTTCCACCCGTGAATAATAATTTTAAGAATCACAAATTTATGAACAGTTTTAAAAGCCCTTCCCCAGCAGGAAGGGTTTTTTTTCGTCTATTCGCACAGGGGCAGGCTGCACCGATTTACAAACAACAGTTTTTGGACGCCACTCTTTGAGGAGGCAGACAATGGTTCGGGCAACTCGCAGTTTGATGTTCGCAATTGCGGTGATCTGTTTAGCGTGCTTGACGGTGTGGGCTCCGTCTTCGTCCGCGCAAATTGCTACCGCCCAGGTCACCGGCCGGGTAGTTGACGCGCAGGGCGGATTGATCGTCGCAGCTAAGGTCGCCATGATTGAGACGTTGAAAGACGTCCGCCATGAGGACGTGACCAACTCCGAAGGAAGGTTCACACTTCCCAACCTTCCCGTCGGCCCCTACCGCTTTGAGGTCTCGAAGGATGGGTTCAAGACGTACGAACAAACTGGAATCGTTCTTCAGGTTGACGACCACATCGAGCTGCCCGCCAAGCTGGAAGTCGGCGCGGCCGCGCAGGTGATTGAAGTAAATGCTGGCGCGACGATGGTCCAAACCGAAACGGCCGCAATCTCAAACGTAATTGATTCACAACGCATCAACGATCTCCCCCTCAACGGCCGCTTCGCCTCGCAGCTCATCGTCCTCTCCGGCGCCGCGGTTATGTTTCAAGGGCAAACGGCCACGTCCGGGTACAACGACTTAACCGGCAGCAAGAGCTTCTACAGCTCCTTCGCAATCTCCGTCGCGGGTTCCGCGTTGAACGGAACAAATTATCTTCTGGATGGCGGCGACAACGTTGACACATATTCCAACGTCAACTTGCCATTTCCCTTCCCCGACGCGTTGCAGGAATTCAGCGTCGAAACCAGCGCGCTTCCCGCGCGCAGCGGTCTTCATCCGGGCGGCGTCGTCAACGTCGTAACCAAATCGGGCACCAACGAATTGCACGGTGACGCTTTCGATTACTTGCGCAACGGAGTGTTCAATGCGCGAGCTCACTTTTCTCCCACTGGTGACACCGTTCACCGCAACCAATTCGGCGGAACGGTCGGCGACAAGATCATGAAAGATAAGCTGTTCTTCTTCTTGGGATATCAAGGCACGCGTCTGGATTCGATCGGGACGCAATCAGCTTCAGTTCCCACCGCCGCAATGTGGGCTGGCGATTTCACAACGTACGTCCAGGCCGGTTGCGGCACATTGGCCGTCCAGACCACCAGTCTGGGCACCGCGGGTTCGTCCATTCCGTATTTCAATATTCCCGCAACCGCAACTGTCACCGAAAATTCTGCGCACACGCTCATCACCAATGTCACGCAGGGATCTGCAACCACCGGACTGATCACACTCAACCCTGCGTTTGCATTCAACCCGTCCTCGCTGGCGTTGAAGCCTTTCCTGCCGGTTGCAGGCGCCACGTTCAACGGCTCGCCCAATCCCTGCGGCCAAATTAACTACGCTCTACCGACCATCAATGACGGTGACGAAGTAATTGGACGTGTGGATTACATCCTGAGCTCGAAGCACACGTTGTTTGGCCGTTACTACATCAACGATTTCAACAGCCCGCCACCGTTTAGCCCCACCAACCTCATCCTGACCCAGAATCCGGGTCTCGCACAGCGCGCTCAGACTTTTACTCTCGGCGATTCGTATGCGCTCTCGCCATCGAAGATCAACTCTTTCCACTTCACTTGGAACCGCCGCCGTGACGACCGCGGTGTTAACGCCAATGACATCGACCCAACCGCTCCGATTTCCGCTGGCGGCCTGGGAATCAATGAATTCAACTACCTCGGAAACTTTTTCCTGATTAGCTCCATCAGCGGCGGCCAAGGCGGATTCGTGGTCGGCTGCGGCACCTGCGCAACCGGGCACTTCAACGTCAACGGCATTCAGTTTGCCGACGACTTTGACATTATCAAGGGCAGGCACCACTTCGCGTTTGGTATTGACCTCCACCATTCGCAGAACAATACCGTGTCCGGATTTGATGGCAACGGTACCTATGCTTTCGCGGCCAGCACTGCGTCAGTCCCCGGACTCGGATATTTCTCCTCGGATATCGGCCTTGCGGATTTCCTTCTCGGCAATTACAGCGGCTATTCGTTTAGCCGCCCTCAAGCTGTCAACTACGCTTCCACCATTCCGGGCGTATATTTTCAGGATACGATGCGTTTAACGAACACGCTGACTGTCACAGCAGGCTTGCGATGGGAACCGTCGTTGTATCCCACAGACGAATTCAATCGCGGCGCCATATTCAACATGGCGGACTTCCTCGCCGACGTGCACAGCGTCGTGCAGCCAAACGCCCCGGCAGGTTTCCTGTACTACGGCGACGCGGGCGTGCCGCGATCATTTGCGTCTGATCACCTGCAGAACCTCTCTCCGCGGTTAGGAATTGCCTGGAGCCCGGGCGGAAAGCGGAGTCAAGTTTTCCGGGCTGGCGCAGGTATCTTCTATGACTCGACAGAAATTTGGTACGGCCAGCGCCAATCATCCGATCCACCATTCGTCGATGAAGTCGATAACCCGGCCGGTTGCGGTACTCTCAGCAATCCGTGGCTGAACTTCCAATTCCCGTTGACGGTCGGCTCGTCAGAGTGCAGCGCTGCCACCGCCGGCAAAAATAATAATCCTTTCCCCGGCATTCAGACCTTCCCCAGCAACTCGCTGTGGATCGTGCTGCCTCAAAACTGGAAACCAGAATACGTCACCGAATGGAACGCCAGCTACGAAATTGAGTTCGCCAAGGACTGGCTGTTCTCGGCGGCGTACATCGGAAACAAGACCACCCACGCTTCACTTGGTGTGGATCTCAACTACGCCGAAACGAACTTCGCGAATACCTCCGGGAACGCTAGCTTCTGCCAGTCCTTCTCGGCAGCAGGTTGCACTACCGGCAATGAGACTGCGCGGCGCGTGCTCGCCATCGCGGCGGCGGCCAGTGGCAAACCGGACCTGATCGCCTCTGCCGCGGAAGTTGGCCAGCTCATCACCGCGGACGACGGCGCGAACGCAAACTACAACGGCTTGCTCCTTACCCTTCGTCATCGCTTCTCGCATGGTTTCACGTTGCTCTCAAACTACACGTGGAGCCATTGCCTGGACTACAACGAATTCCAGGGTGACGTCGCCGCCACGGCGTATGTAAACCAGATTAGCCGGGCGGCCGACTACGGGGATTGCGGCACCATTGATATCCGCCAAATTCTCCACAACTCACTCATCGTCCAAAGCCCATATCACGGGACTGGATGGAAGGGTCAGTTGCTCGGTCACTGGCAAGGATCCGTGGCAATCAGCGCCCAATCCGGCTTGCCCATCAACGTAACCAGCGGCGTCGATTCTTCGCTCACCAACGAAGGTTCGCAACGTGTAAACATCGTTCCCGGCGTAGACCCCTATCTCAACGGGTCGGAAATCACTTCGGGAGCGAACATCGGAAAATTCCAATTCCTTAACCCCGCCGCGTTCCAACAACTCAATGCTGCCGGCACGAATTGCACAACCAATCCGAATTGCACTCTCTCCGGCGTTCTCGGAAATGTCGGCCGCGATACTCTCCGTGCTCCGGGCGCAATCAATTGTGACGCGTCAATCAGCAGAATCTTTGACATTCACGAGCGATTGAACATGGAATTCCGCGCCGAGGCTTTCAACTTCATCAACCACTGGAATCCAACTGCACCCGGATCTGGATTGAACTCCAGCTCCTTCGGAACAGTCGGATCAGCGCCGGTGCCGGGTCTGATTCCATCCGTCTTCGACCCGCGCGTTATGCAGTTCGCGCTGAAGTTCCACTGGTAGAACGAAAAAACGTAGGGACGACCTTCAGGTCGTCTGCTTCACGGTAGCCACAAAAACGGGTGAGAGTCTTCCCCAGACTCTCACCCGTTTTGTATTTCCACTGACAAATTGGTTGGGCACGCATAACGATCACTGTAGGGGCGCTGCTTGCTGCTTGTCCTGAGCGAAGTCGAAGGGTTTACCCTGAGCGCAGCCGAAGGGCACCCCCTTCCGAATCTCTTGAATACGATTTTGCTTTTGCGCGGAAGAATTGATCTGCTCGGCGGGTGCGCTCGGCGGGGCGGATTGAGCGAAAGCAAACACACAAACCACGAGCGTAAGGGCTGCGGTAGCGATTGCTTTGGTTAGTCGGAAAAATTCCCGGCGATTCATGGATACACCCTAGTTCCGCTTAGGAGCGGCGATGAATTCACTCGCACCTCAGCGCCACAATCGGATCCACGCGCATCGCGCGCCGTGCGGGTACATACGAGGCGAGAAGCGCTGTTATCACCAGCACAGAACTAGCGGCGATCAGACTTGCCGGATCAGTCGGGCGAATACCGTAAAGAAATCCCGACAAAAAATGGACCATCATAATCACGGTCAATGTGCCTAACCCCATGCCTGCCCCAACCAGTACCATGGCTCTAACCACCACCAGCTTCAAAATATTTTTTGGCTGAGCACCCACAGCCATGCGTATCCCGAACTCTCGCACTTGCTGGCTAACCGCGTATGACATCACTCCATAAATTCCTGACGCCGCTAGTAGCAGCGCAATTCCAGTAAGTGCGAGAAGCGAAGTCGCAATCAGGCGCGGTTGCGAAAGGGATTTCTCTATCTGTTCGCTTAGGGGTTCAACGTCGAAGGTCGGAACGTTCTTATCTAATAAAGAAACTTGGTGCCTAATCCCGGATAAATAATCCATCGGATCGTTCTCGCCGCGAACCATAAGCGTATACCCGACCGAATAGGATTGCGTGAAAGGCCTGTAGAAGTACGGCTGCGGCGTTTCCCAGGGAGTATGCAGCTTTGTATTTTCAACCACTCCGATTACTTCGCGATACGCGGCCTCTCCGTGAATCTTGATCCGTTTTCCGATCGGATCCTGCTGCGGCCAGATGCGGTCTGCCATCGTCCGATTTATGATTGCCACTGGCGGAGCAAGGGCATCGTCTTCCACGCGGAAGTTGCGTCCGCGCAAAATGGAAATGCCAAGTGTTTGAAAATATCCCGGCGATACGGAGTCGCCCTCAATCACCCTCTCGTCCCGGCCATCTTGCTCAGTTTCGTCAGTTTCGTCGTCAACAAGAACGTGCTCGTCGCCATGCACGACGCCCAAAGGAGGGAGGCTCGCAATCCCTACAGAGCGCACACTGGATAGCCTGGATACCGATTCTAAAAGTTGGGAATAGAAATGAATTCCTTCCTTAGTGCCATAGACTCGCGTATTCAGAGTCATCGTCACCGCCAGCACTCGATTCGCGTCGAATCCTAAATCGCTTGCTTCCACTTTGCGTAAACTGCGAAAAGAAAGTCCAGCCCCGATGAGGCACGAAAATGCCAGAGCAACCTCCGCGACAACCATAATGTTCCGAACCCGAAATCCGCGGAATCCAAGCGCGTCCTGGTCGCCTGTGGTCATCGACTCTTTTGGACTTAATCTTGCCGCTGTGATCGCAGGAACCAGCCCAAAAATTAGCGCGCTAGCAAAAGAAAGCAAGAAAGTTACGGCAAGAACACGCACGTCCAGACGCAAGTCAAGCACCAGCTGAATTCCTAAAGGTGACCTGAAGGCAGCTACAACTCTGACAATCCAGATCGCCAACAGCAGACCCATCGCCGAACCGATCAACGATAGCAACGTACTCTCGATCAGAAATTGACGAATGATCCGGGCACGGCTGGCTCCGAGTGCGATGCGAATGCCGATCTCTCGTTTCCGTCCAGCCGTCCTGGCCAACAGCAAGTTTGCAACATTCGCGCACGCAATCATCAATACGAAACCAGTGGCCACCGCGAGGAGCCAAAGAACTTGAACAACGGAATTGTGCTCTTCAGGCCAGAACCTCGCGCCGCTCGTGGGTATTACAATCGCGGTTCTGTCGCTATATTTCCCTCCTCTAATCTGATCAAGCTGCTGAGCCAGCACTTTAATTTCCGATTCAGCCTGTCTCAGTCGCATGTCAGGCTTAAGCCGCCCGATCACCAAAAGCCACGCAGCATTCGGCTTATTCAGCAAATCCGTGTGCGTTGACGTCACCGCCGTCTGCATGCTCAGCGGCGCCCATAATTCCGGCTGCGCGCCCCAGGAAATATCCACGCCTTCAAACATCGGTGGGGCAACGCCAACAATCGTAAAACTGCTCCCGTTCAAAATTAACGTCTTGCCGATGATCTTGGAGTCGGAGCCAAATCTTTGCTGCCAGAATCGGTAACTGATTACCGCCGACGGATCCCGACCAGAAGATAGAGCGCCGTTCGAGCGGAATGTGTTTCCAAGAATTACTTTCACGCCTAATACAGAAAAATAATTCTCTGAAACCACTTCGATCCGCAGGAGCTCCGTTTGATCATCGTGCGTCCAGCTGGGACTTAGCCGAGAATACGCGGCAATTTCAGAAAGCGTATGGCTGTGGTCGCGAAAGTAGGAATAGTCCGGATAGGACGTGGATTGATAGCCCCCATGGGCGATGCTGCTCGGATAAATATTGACCAACTTACTCGGTTCAGCCGCAACAAACGGAGGAAACAGCACCGCCTCCACCAAACTAAAAAGCGCCGCATTCACTCCAATCCCCAACGCCAACGAAAGCAGCGCCACCGCCGTGAATCCAGGACTCTTCCGCAAGACACGCACCGCATAGCGAACATCCTGCCAGGTATCTTCGAGGAACCGCGTACCTCGCGCATCGCGACATTCTTCCTTTATCTTGTCCGGCGTCCCGATAATCATCCGCGCCCGCCGCGTAGCTTCCGCCAGCGGCATTCCCCCGCGAACCAATTTTTCAATCTGACGGTCAACGTGAAAGCGCAATTCTGCGTCTAGTTCGCTTTCGACGGTGTCACGTCGAAACAGCGCACGCAGGCGGATTATCAGGTCGGAGAACATTTTCGTTAAACCGAAGTTCGACTATGCCGAACCAGGTCCTCTAACGCCTCCCGTTTGACAAGCGGACGACTGCATTCCCACGTCAGCGCGATTGTTCATGGATCTCCTAAGCGCCAGTCAATTCCGTGGCCGCGCTTGCTCTGGGCCTCCGGGAAATAGCTTATTCAGAGGAATCGTCACGGAGCCGAGTGCGCCAGTGTTTTCGTCACGCAAGACGATTCGGAGCCTGTCGGCACTCCTCGAAATCGTGACCGTCTCCGAATAGGTGAATGGTTTTTCCCGAAACTGTTGGTAGTCAGCCAAGGGTGGCGTCAAGTTCAGTGTCTGGGAGTGCTGGCTGATTTCACGGCCGTCCGGCCCAAATTCCGCCCACACTTTGGTGATGTTGTCCGTCCATCGATCGCTTTGTTGTTGGAAGTGCAGCTGCGTCGGATCGAAAGTGATCTCTAGTTTTAGTTGCCGCTCGCCCGCAGCGCCAACTGATTCCGCCTGGATGTCGAAGGTCAGGTCGCTCGCGTCGAGCGGACTGCGGATGACGTCCGCCAAGCGTCGCGCAGTCAACTGCGGTGCAGTGCCTGTTTCCGTGACAGCATAATATCCGACGCGCACGTGAACCTGCACGCCGGGCCGATT
>DATBYL010000285.1:0-4995 GCA_036513735.1 Candidatus Acidiferrales bacterium | reverse complement strand
CAGAGTGAGCGCGCCGAGCGAGAGTGCTGCGCTTGAAATTATTTGGCGGCGAGTTGGAGAAGTTCCAGCAGCTCGCGGATCGGTGATGTTGGACATGATTGATTTCATTGGTGCTCCGTGATTCATGCGTTGAATACCGCGTTGGGGGAAGACTACCTCATCGGAGAACTTTACACACGATAATACTCCTTCGCGGATGTAGAATAGCGCCTTCATGCCTCTATTTGCGCGAATGATATTTGGAATTATGAATTTGCGGGCGCGGCGAGGACTTTCGCCGCAGGACAGGGATGATTTGCGTCTGAGCAAAATCCACGCCGATACAACGAGTGCGGATGAAATCAATTTGGCCACGAATCGCGCGGCGCGGCGGACCGGAGTTCGTGGGGAAACTTTTGCATACTGGTATTTGCGGAAGAACGGATATGTGATTGTGTCCCGCAATTTCATGGTGCCGGGAATGAAGGGCGAAATTGATCTGGCTGGATACGACGGGAAAGTGCTGGCGTTCATTGAAGTGAAAACACGCACGAGTGACGCGGATGAAGTTGTGAAACCGGGCGAGCGGAAAGTTCTGCCTGAGGACGCGATGAATGCGGGGAAGCGTCATAGTATCGTGCGCATGGCGAAAATGTTCATGGTGGAATGGCGGCTGAAAAATTGCGATTGCCGGTTCGATGTGCTGGCGATCGAATCGCAGCCGGGAAAATGGCCGGTGGTGCGATTGCACAAGGATTGTTTTGGAATTTCGGGAAGAGTTTGAGTTAGCGCGAAAATTCAGGTCTGCTTACCTATTTTGAACCTGCCTTAACGTGCTCGTTGCGCGTGGGCATTCCACTGCTTACAATGTTAGAAGACATCTGAAAACACAGGGCGACGCATCGTAACTATATATCGCTAATACCGATCGTAAACTCTGGAGGAAAGTTTGCCTGAACTGCGTAAGGACCCGATCACCAATCGCTGGGTGATTATTTCCACGGATCGCGCGAAGCGTCCCACGGATTTCGTGCGCGAGAGCGTGAAGATTCGCAACGACGGCGCTTGTCCGTTCTGCTATGGAAATGAAGGCAAAACTCCGCACGAGCTTTTGGCCTATGGCCGCAATGGAGGAGATTCGGATCAGCCGGGCTGGCGAGTGCGGGTGGTGCCGAATAAATTTCCGGCGCTGGGAATCGAAGGCGATCTGGATCGCAGCGGCGAAGGATTATTCGATCGCATGAACGGCGTTGGCGCGCATGAAGTGATCGTTGAAACGCCGGACCACAACATGACGCTGGCGCGTTTGGAAGATAAAGCAATTCTGGATGTGCTGTTCGCGTTTCGCGACCGCATGTTGGATCTGAAAAATGACAAGCGATTCCGCTACATTTTAATTTTCAAGAATCACGGCGACGCGGCGGGCGCTTCGCTGGATCACACGCATTCGCAGTTGATCGCGCTGCCGATTGTGCCCAAGCGCGTGCGCGAAGAAGTGGATAACGCGCGAAAATATTATGAAGAAAAAGAACGCTGCATTTTCTGCGACATGATTCGGCAGGAGCGTGAAGAAAACTCGCGCGTGATTTCCGAGACGCCGGAATTTATCGCGCTCGCGCCTTACGCTCCGCGATTTCCGTTCGAGGTTTGGATTTTGCCGAAGGTGCACAGCTCGTCATTTGAAAATAATCAGACGCCTGTGTTCGGCGCGCTGGCGCGAATGCTGAAAGATATTTTGACGCGCATAGAAACGGTGCTCGATAATCCCGCCTACAATTTGATGATCCACACTTCTCCGATTGGCGAAGAATTGAATCAGCATTATCACTGGCACATCGAATTAATTCCCAAGCTCACCAAAGTTGCGGGATTTGAATGGGGAAGCGGATTTTATATTTGTCCGACTCCTCCGGAAGAATCGGCGCGATTTTTGCGTGAGGCCGCGATTCCGGTTTCAAAGTCCTAAACCACTAGCGGAGTGTATTTCCGACACTTTTCCCGTCCTGGGAATTTCCGACGTATCTGCTCCATTTAAGGTGGTACCCCCTCCCCCCTGTTTCTGTCGTGAATATCAAAACAAAGGATTTAGGGGCGCGAATTGTGTTAAGAATATCAAACTAAAGGACTTTTAAGTCGTTTGTTTTGATATTGATACACTGTCGCTTTCGGACTGCACTATTTTAGGGCATATTCATAACTGTGTGCGTGTGGTCAAAGATGTGCATCATGATGATGGTGAAAGTGTCAGGACCGGTGTTGAAGTTTAGGATCTCGCGTTGGCTGGAGAGTGCGCTTGTGGAGGCGGAATGATTCGGCGTAAGCAAATTGTCTTAACTTTCGCTGTGATTCTTGCGGTCACCGTAATGGCTGGTGCGCACGCGTCGCCGCAGAAATCGGACAAACTGGCTCCGACAAAGGATAGTCCGACCTCAGAAACAGATCTTCGCAAGTTTGGATATGTAGAGCCGGCAGCGAACGGTGCAGACAAACCCGGGATTACCGTTGGATCGATAGTGGGCTTTTCTGCAAGCAACGCAATTATTTTCGCGTGGACGACGCGTGACTCTGGAATTAGGCGCGATCCGAAAGGCACCGCGCTGTCAACTGGAAACGGACAGTTACACGCGATTGTCCTCGATATGACAACCCGCCAGGAGACGGCAAAACAGGATTGGCCGTTGCCCACCCCGTGGGCCGCTCGGTCTGTGATCAGTAACGGAGAACTTGCCGCTTGCATCGACAAAAAGATTGAGCTTTTCTCAGAACGGTTGGAGAAGTTAGCAGAAATGGAGCTACCGGCTCCGGACACTTGTGCGTCGATACGCTATCTGGTGGGAAGCGGATACTCTTCAAGCGAAAAATCCTTCGTGATGTTCTTGGGAGACGCCTCGTCGAGACGGGTCGAGGAACTAGATGCGAATACGTTGCGGGTAAATTCAATCCATGAAGACGTGGTGCAAATCATCGCCACGACGAACAATCAGAATCGTCCGCCAGCGTACAAGGAAATTTTGCATCCGAACGGCGATACGACACTAACGATTGAGCAAGGCGGAATGACAGCGGCCACGCCGGGCGGGTCGGTGCTCTTCAGGACGAAATTGCCGGCCAATCGAAGGTACGGTGAAATGTCCAGCGGAACCGAACGATTTGCAATCATGGAAGAAAAGATGAAGGGAATCGACAGCAGCTTCCTCGATATGGCCAAGTTTCCTTCAGACGACGAAATCGTGGTTTACGATATTTCTGAAAAGCGCGCGATTTTCGCGCTGAAGGTTAGCGGTGTATTCGATTGGCCGCCGCACATAGCGGCATTTGCCATCGCCCCGGACGGAAAACGCCTCGCCGTTGTATCCGGCGGCGTCTTGAGAATCTACGACCTTCCAGCCAGCCACACCACGAACTAACCGACTGCTCAGTACCGCCAGCTTTTTACGTCAGCACCGGCGGGAGCCGTCTTCAACATTTGCTCTTGTGCGGCTACCAGCACGCGTTGGGTGAATGTTTGTCCGCCTTCGCGAGTGGTCGATCCTGGAGGGCCGGTGTAGCAATGCGGTTGGTCGACGCCGTAATCGAAGTCGGCTACGTAGTGGGGATTTGCGGATGCTTCCATGGAGTGCTGCATGAGGTGGACGGCGTGATCCAGATAATATGTGTCCGCTGTGCCGACCATTACGTGAAGTTTGCCTACTAGTTTCGGGCCGAGTGTTTTCCAATCGCGTTGCATGATGTAGGTGAGGTCGTAGTGATCGCGCCAGTAGGGAACGACATCTTTATTGATGACACCGGTTAGCGGATCCCAAATTTCTACTGGGTAACCATCTTTGCCAACTGGACTGAAGACGGCTTGCCAGATGCCCCATTGTTCGCCTGAGCGTCCGTGAGTGGCGAGAACGAGTTCCCAGCGATTTGAGCCTTCTGTGGTTGCTTCGATGATTCCATTTGCCGCGCGCATTTCCGGTTGATTTACTTTCGCGAAGGGGCCAATCGTCCAGTAGGCGTTTTTATCGTCATAAATATTCACGGATTGATAGCCGTGAAAATCTACCGGGTCAGGACACGCGCCCCACGCGCCGTTGTAATCATCGGGATAAAAAATCTGGGTGGCCAACGTTTCCCAGCCTCCGGTTGAACCGCCGAAAATCGCGCGCGCCCATCCCTGACCGATGCCGTGAAATTGTTTTTCGATGTAGGGAATCAGTTCCTTGTTGATGGCTTCGCCGTAGGGGCCGACGTTTTCGGAATCGACGGCGTAGGAATCATCGTAATAAGGATTGGCGTGTTGAATGATCAGCATCAACATGCGCGGAAGTTTTCCGGTGGTCCAATCCTGAAAAAACTTTTGGCCGACGGGATTCTGAGTGCGGAAAACGTAGTCGCGCTGGAAGTGTCCGTGATTTACGAGCAGCGGATAGCGCGCGTCGGGATGCGTGGCCCAACCTTCCGGCACCACGACGATTGCGCCGAGGTACATATCATGTCCCCAAAATTTTGAGAGGACTTCGCTCTTGATTCTGACGTGCTTTACCCATTCGGTATCCTTCGGTGGCTCGATGGGTTTTACAGTCTCCGTCAATTTAATTTCGATGGTGGCGCCGGAATGTGGATCGAAGTGAATTTTCTGCGGCTTGCTGTAGAAATTTCCCGGCTTGGTATTCCAGTGTTGGCCTTCGCCCTCGTCCATGGGCATTTTGATGGTGTGGCCGTCGGAGCGTTTGAAGGTGGTGTATTTATTCAGGACGCCTTGAATCCAGTAATCGCCGGCGGGCACGTCAGAAAAATGGTGCAGCGGATATCCTTCCGCTTCGCCGGGGATGGCGGCCTGCTGGCCGGGCGCGAGGCCGTCAACATCCGCGCCAAAAAGTTGCATGGACTGCGCTTCTTCTTCGACGATTTGCATGCGCGGTTCTGTGCGTTCAATGTTCGTGGAAAGCACAACGAAGACGCGGCCATCGAGCGGAGTAGAGCTTAGTTCCGATCCGAAAGAAACTGTGAATGGCGCGTTTTTCTGTTGCA
>DATBYL010000284.1:0-2856 GCA_036513735.1 Candidatus Acidiferrales bacterium | reverse complement strand
AATCCAGGGAGAAAAGATGCGTGAGTCGATGCGCATTCTGGAGGTGCGGCCGCAGCAGCCGTAAATCCGATGCGAATTCTTCATGTGACCCAAACGTATCATCCGTTTCTGGAGCGCGGCGGCCCGACGGTGAAAGTTCGTTCGATCGCCGAAGGATTGGCGAAGCGCGGCCATCAGGTGGCAGTTCTTACGTCATGGTACGGCCGTCCATTTGCGGCGCGGCAAGTGATGCTCGGCGGAGTGGAAGTAATTTATCTAAAACCATTCGCCACTTATCGCGCGATGACTTTCAATTCCGGACTGCTGAAATTTTGCAAGAAGCGTTTGCGCGGTTTCGATCTCGTGCATATTTACGGGCTCTACGATTTGCTCGGGCCAGTGGTGGCGCACTACTGCCACAAATACGGAATTCCCTATGTGATTGAGCCGCTGGGAATGGTGCGTCCGATTGAGCGAAGTTTCCGGATGAAAAGAACATGGCATCTGTTTTTCGGCAAGCCGCTGCTGCGTTACGCCGCGTTTCTGATTGCAACTTCGCGGCAGGAAGAATCGGAAATGATCGCCGATGGATTCGCGCCTCAGCGGATCGCATTGCGCTATAACGGGGTGGACCTTCAGGAATTTTCCATCCTTCCGGCTGCCGGAGCATTTCGCACGGAGTGGGCTTTGCCGCCCGGCGAGCCGATCGTTTTATTCTTAGGGCGCATCATTCCACGCAAAGGCGCGGACATGTTGATTGAGGCGTTCGCAGAAGCTTGTCCGCGGTCGGGACGATTGGTGATTGCCGGCCCGGAAGGCGAGTCCGGCTATCTGGCGAAATTGCGCGAGCTGGCGCGCGAAAGACGCGTTGAAGATCGGACTACTTTCACAGGACCATTGTACGCGGAACAAAAAAAAGCCGCGCTAGTAGACGGCGATATTTTCGTGCTGCCTTCGCGCTACGAGAATTTCGCGAACGGAGTTGCGGAAGCAATCGCCTGCGGCATGCCCGTGATTATCAGCGATCACTGCGGCATTCAGGAATTTGTTGCTGGGCAAGTGGGTCTGGTGATTCCGCTGGAGAAATCCGCGCTGGTGGAAGCATTGCGAAAACTTTTGGAGGACCCGGCGCTGTACGAAAAATTCCGTGCGGCGTGTCCGGATGTGGCGGCACAGTTAAGTTGGACGCAGCTTCTCGGAACGCAGGAAGAAATTTACGGGCGCGTGCGCAAGGACGGACATGAGCCTCGTTAAGGAACCGACCTTTTACGACGATCATCCGTTCGATTGGTTTGAAAGTTATCAGGGAGAAGACCGTCGCAAAGTAATTTCCGCACTTCTATTGGAAGTGATTGACGCATTGCCTCAGGGCGCGCTCGTGTTGGACGTCGGATGCGGGCCTGGCCGCGTGCTTTCCTATTTGGGATTTCGAGGAGTGAATTGCATTGGACTGGATCGCAGCGCAAATTCGATTTCGATTATTGTTTCGCGCCACAAGTTGCCCGGCGCCGTTGCCGATAATTTACGGCTGCCAATTTGCGATGCCGCGGCGGATTTGGTGATCACGGATGGCGTGCTGCATCACACGGATGATCCGCGACGCGGCTTTTCTGAAGATTGCCGAATCGTAAAACCGGGCGGAAAACTTTATCTCGCAGTGTACCGGCCCGGAGGCCGCTATGAATTTCTTTACAAGTATCCGGGAGCGGTTATTCGCGCGCTCGTGAAACATCCGGCGACGGGCTGGATCGCGCATTCCACGGCGTTGCCGCTCTATTTTTCAGCGCACTGGCTGAAATCCGGCGGGAAAGTTACGTGGCGCGGCGCGCGGAATTTATTTTACGATTATTTCATGTCGCCCACTGTTGAATTTTTGTCGAAGGGCACGATTGAAGATTGGGGATCGGCGCAAGGAATGAAACTTTTGCGCTACGAGGGCAATCCAACTCAGAACGTTCACTGCTTCCTGTTTGAAAACCAATAGCATCGCGGGGCGCATGCGAGGAATCAACAGATAGATGTGTGGAATCTGCGGCATCATTGGAATGGAAAACGCGGAGAAGTCCGAACGCGCAGTTCGCCGGATGACCGCCGCGTTGGTGCATCGCGGACCTGACGAAGATGGATTTTTAATTGCGCCGCAGGCGGCTCCAAGAGTGGCGCTGGCCATGCGGCGGCTGAGCATCATTGATCTTCACGGTGGAACCCAGCCAATTTTTAACGAGACAAATGACGTCGCCGTTTTCCAGAACGGCGAAATTTATAATTTTCGTGCGCTTCGCGCGGAACTGGAGTCACTCGGCCACAAATTTCGCACGAAATCCGACACGGAAGTGATTGTTCACGGATACGAGCAGTGGGGCGATGCTTGCGCGGAACATTTGCGCGGAATGTTTGCGTTTGCGTTGCTGGATATGCGCGGCAGCGCGAATGGCGCGCCGCGTGTGCTGTTGGCGCGCGATCGGTTGGGAATTAAGCCGCTTTATTATTCGGTGCGGAATAGCGCGCTGATTTTTGCTTCCGAGGTTCGCGCGCTGCTGGCGAGTGGCTGCATTCCACGGGCGCTTTCCGCCGGCGCGCTGGATTCGTATTTATTATTTGGATCCGTTTGCGAGCCAATGACGCTGGTTGACGGAGTATTTTCTTTACCGCCGGGGCATCGCTTGAGCGTTTCCGCGGCGGCTGACGCGAAGCGTGTTGAACCTGCCGCGTACTGGACATTTGGCGATGCGGCGATTCGCCGGCCTGCGGAGATGCCGGCGACGCTTGAGAGCGCGGCGGCGAAGTTGCGTCCGATACTGACAGAAGCCGTGGCGGACCATTTGATTGCCGATGTGCCGCTGGGAATTTTTTTGAGCAGCGGACTGGATTCAACTG
>DATBYL010000283.1:0-2539 GCA_036513735.1 Candidatus Acidiferrales bacterium | reverse complement strand
TTCCCTCCCAGGTGTCGTCAATATTAATGTAGACGTATCCGGCATCGCGCATGCCTGAGGAGACCATTGCGTCGGCCTGCGCGCGGACGGTGGCGTCGTCAATCTTGCGATTGAAGTGGTTCCAACTGTTCCAGCCCATGGGAGGAGTGGCGGCAATTTTCGGCGCCTGCGCGGGGTTCGGCGCGCCAAGAAAAAGGATCGCGCAAAAAGAGAATGCGAGAAGAAGGTGTTTTTGCCGAAGAGTGTTCATCAGATTCCTCCAGGATGCTGGCGGATTATACAGCCGAGATTATCCGTTGGCGCTATCAAAAGCGTTTGGTATAGGATTCGCAACCTAAGGAGACTCGACCCATGCGAATCTTCCGAAAAACTTTTCCAATTCTTGCGGCAGCGATTTTATTTTCAGGCTGCGGACATTCGCCAAACGGAGCCGCAGAGCAGTCCGCGGGTTCCGGTGGCGGCGCGGCAGCATCTGCGGCGAAACAGGGGCCGGCGCCGAACTTCGAAACAACGCCGTTAACTCAGGCTGACGTGGATTTATACATTGATGTGATGACGGCCGCGGCGAACTACGTCAAGAATCCTTCGGCCAACGACCGCGCGGCGATGGATTTTGCGGCTCAGGTAACCGCGGGAAAAGTGACCACCGCGATATCGCCTGCTCAGGCGCAAATGCTGGCGCGGACCGCGGTGCTGGCGCAATACGATATGGAAGTCGCCAAGCAGCGCGGAATTTTAGCGCGGTATGAGGCAATCCGCGGCGAGGTGGAAGGGCTGGTCGGCATGATGGCTTGCCCCACTTGCGGCGGTGATGGCGGAACGACACCAGTGAGCCAGACTTCGAGCGATCAGACGGCGAGGCAGTCCGCACAGAAAATTGACTTATCCCTCTTGCAGCCGCACAGCGCTGAAATTACATCGCTGCAGAAGCAAGTGCGAGGAATAATGATGAGCGGGCAGCAATCCCACTGAGGATTGAGCCATCTGATGATCGAGCTAAGGCGATTGTAATCAAGGAGTTGCGTTGGAGTGGCGTAAAAATCGGAAGGTGGCAATAAGATTGCTGTTGATTATTCAGCCGGACTCTAGTATTATTAGGTTGCGTTTGTTGCTCTTGTATAACCTTTAGATTCGCGTAAGGGGCTGCAAGTTCACTCTTGCGGCCTTTTTTGTTGTACGGCTGGGGGCAGTTCAAAGCATCAAATAGCTCAAATAGAAAAGAGCATCACATTGAAAGAACAAGGAACAGTAAAGTGGTTTAATGCCAGCAAGGGTTTCGGATTCATCCAGCGCCAGTCCGGCGAGGACGTTTTCGTCCACTTCTCGGCTATCCAGTCGGAAGGTTACAAGTCGCTGAACGAAGGCCAAGCGGTTGAATTTGAAGTGACCACGGGCCCCAAGGGCCTGCAGGCATCGAACGTCACCAGCCTGTAAATCTACCCAAGGGCGAACTCGCTAAACGCGGGTTCGCCCTTTTTTCATAAGAATTCGCAAAACCTGAGGAGGTTTCTTGAAAGCACTCCAAGAAGGCGCATACATCAAACATTTCCAGTACGGTTTGGGCGTTGTCACGGAATCGGACGGCGAGCGAACACTTATCGAATTCGATCTGCACGGGCCGAAGAAATTTGTCACCAGCATTATGGTGGTCGAAGCGGCGGAAGGAACTCCTCCGAAGCGCAAGCGCGCGAAGCGTGCGAAGAAAGTTGCGAAGACAGACGTTGCAGCGGTGGCCGCTGAAGCCGGCGAAAGCGCCGCGGCGTCCAAGTGATTAATGAAATTGTGATTCAGTTTGGCGGTTTCAAGGATAAAGGCGCGGTTCGCGAATATAGCTTTACCGTGCGCGAGCCGGCGAATGAGCCGCGTGAATTTACGCTGACCATTCCGAACGTCGCGTTCAACGAGCGCCGTGTGCGTTATCAGGATGCGCCGGACGTATGCTCTTTGAAATTGCGCAAGGAATTAGCGGCGAACTCGAATCATCCGGTAATTTCGCATTACGATATTACCGACGCGGAACTGGCGGACTATAAGGGCGCGCACGCGCCACGACCGTCAAAGAATCCGTTTTCGCGGAAGACTTCGCAGGAAAACTAGCAGGCAGCGCGAAATTTCGGCGCGTCTGGTAGAATGCATCGGGCGGGGGGCTGCCCGGTTCATACTGAAACATATCGAAGCGGCCATCATCAGATTTGATTTACCGGTCAGGCGTGTGGGTGGCGTTCACCGGACTTCAGGAGAGTTAGCAATGAAGAATCTCTTCGTGGGTAACATGAGCTTTCAGACGACTGAAAGCGAGATTCGTGCGGCGTTCGAGCCATTCGGGCAAGTGACGCGCGTACACGTGGTGATGGATCGAGAAACAGGCCGCGCGCGCGGGTTCGCGTTCGTTGAAATGCCGAACGACGAAGAAGCGGGCAAAGCAATCGCCGGACTTGATGGAAAAGATGTTGGCGGGCGCAATTGGAAAGTGAATGAAGCGCGCCCGAAAGAAAGTGGTGGAGGTCCGCCAAGAGGTGGTGGCGGACGGGGTGGAAGT
>DATBYL010000282.1:0-4147 GCA_036513735.1 Candidatus Acidiferrales bacterium | reverse complement strand
AGTTGGCTGGAAAATGATCGCTTCGACGTAATTGCAAAAGCTCCGCCCAGTGCACCGCCCGAAACAATCAAGCTAATGCTTCAATCGATGCTTGCCGACCGTTTCAAACTTCTCATGCATGCCGACACTAAACCAGTGCCCGCACTTGCTCTGACCATCGGAAAGGGAAAACCGAAGTTGAAGAAGCCAGATGGCGCAAGCACACCGGGATGCGAATTTCACAGAGAGAGTTTGAACTCGGGCGGGCCGACGCACGAATTAATCGCCTGCCGCGATGCAACCGTTGAAACATTCGTGCAGGCGCTTCGACCGTGGATCAGGGATTATTCAACCGGTCTGCTTGTGGATGCCACCGGATTGAAAGAGTCGTGGGACTTTGATTTCAGATGGGATACGCGAAACACGCTCTTGCAGTCCGGCGGAAACGGAAATTCGCTCTTCGATGCGGTTGATAAGCAACTCGGGCTTAAGCTCAGCTCGCAAGGCGTCCCAATGCCGGTCATCATCGTCGATAGCGTGAACGAGAAGCCGACCGCGAATCGGCCGGAGATTGCGGCGTCTCTCACTCCACCCGCGCCAACCGCATTTGAAGTGGCCGTCATCAAACCTGCTGCGCCCGGAGTTACAGGAGGCGGGATGATCACGAATCGTGATATTGATTTACATTCGACGACCTTGAGATCCCTGATTCGTACTGCGTGGAACATTCAGGCGGGAAATAACGAGGGGTTGGTGGGCGCGCCGAACTGGCTAAGCTCGGATAGGTTTGCGATTGTCGCTAAAGCTTACAGCGGCGCACCCGCAAGCAACGCACCCCAAATTGACATCGATGACTTCCGCCAAATGCTGCGAGCGCTCTTGATCGATCGCTTCAAGATGGTTGTTCACACCGAAGAACGTCCCGTTACTGCATACACATTGGTGGCGGCGAACCCGAAATTTAAAAAGGCAGACGCGCTGAATCGCACCGGGTGCAAAGAAGGCCCCGGTCCGGAGGGAAAAGATCCGAGAATTACAAACCCCGCGCTCAGTCGCCTGATCACTTGCCGCAACATGACGATGGCGCAGTTCGCGGAACAACTTCAAACGCTGGCGCCCGATTATTTTTATTATCCTGTTTTGGATGCCACGGGAATCGAAGGCGCTTGGGATTTCACGCTGAGCTTCAGCAGCGCCAATCAACTGCAGACCGGCACAGTTTCTGGCGGCGCGGGCGTGTCCGATGGTGGAGTCCCTGCGGCGTCGGAACCGAATGTCGCGCTTTCATTTTTTGACGCGGTCAATAAGCAGCTCGGTGTGAAACTGGAAATGCACAAGCGCCCGATGCCGGTGCTTGTGATCGATCACATCGAAGAAAAGCCTACCGACAATTGACGCGATGAGCAGCTCCGCCACGTAGTTGAATTACTTGCTTCTTTAGTTACCATTGGCGTATAGTTCCTTTCAGATTACTCCAGCCACTTGGGTCCTCTTTCCGGCTGTAGTCCCGGCACTTCTTGGCTCTCTGACCTACTTCAACTTGCTGCGAGTTCACTCTCAAGTTCAGATTTTCTCGCGGCTTTAGCCGAAGTCCATTTCGAGACAACAAGATTTGCCGCACAGGAGGCTACGTATGGAAATTTATGCGAATGTAAATCCGCGCCGCCGCATTTGGCTGCGAAGATTGTGTGGTTTGGTGCTGGTGATGGCGCTGTGTCCGGTTGCCGCAGTGGTTGACGCGCAGGAAAAAGCTAAGAAACTGCCTCCGCCCGAGAAGCCTTTCGATTTGAATACGGCGACGTACGATCAATTTCACAGTTTACCGGGAGTTGGTCCCGTGACGGCGCAGCGCATTTTGGATTATCGGAAGAAGAGCGGCCCTTTTTTACGCGTTGAGGATTTGTTGGCAGTTCGCGGAATCAGCGCTGGACGGTTGGACAAAATTAAGCAGTATGTGATGGTGAGGCCGGTTAGCGCGGCTGCCGCGCCGGCGGCAAAAACTCCGACGCCCGTAAGAGCACAAACGCCAACCAAAGCGCTGCCCGGGAAAACAGGAACACCTGCGAAAGATCCGGGTGGCATGGAAAGTTTGACTCGTCTGATCCAGTAGGGTGCATCGAGTTGGAAGGAAGAGAAAAATCGCGCAGGCTGAAGCCTGCGCCACTCGCGGAGCTTTCCTAAAGCATCTGATGCGTAGTTTTTGTCGAGTGCGCGTCGAGCGGCACCTGATCCGCGATAGTGATGCCGTAGCCGGCCAGCGCCACAACTTTTCGCGGATGATTTGTCAGCACGCGAATATCTGTCAGCCCGAGATCCCTTAAGATTTGCGCGCCGATTCCGCTTTCGTGTTGCACCATGCGGATGCGCGCTACATCGCCGTCCAGATCGCCGCGCTTGTGATAACGAACGCTGGGAAGTTGGCCCGCAACGGCTGGAGCGGAATCAATCGCAAAGCCGCGCCCGGTGTGATGGAGATGGACGAAAACTCCGCGCCCTTCTGCGACGATGGCTTGCAAAGATCGCGCGATAATTTCGCGGCAATCGCAGCTCGTCGAATTGAAAACGTCGCCCGTCAAACAGTGCGAGTGCACACGGACGAGCGGCGGAAGTGTTCCTGCAGGATCAGTTAGATCTCCGCGCACCAGCGCGATGTGCTGCTCGTTATCCACTTCACTCGAATAAACAATCATTTTGAAATCGCCGTACGCGGTGCCCAGCGGAGCTTCTGCTACTCGGTGAACGTAGCGCTCGTGCTGCATGCGATAGCGGATTAATTCCGCAACCGTAAGCATTTTTAGATTGTGCGTTCGGCAGAATTCGATTAGTTGCGGCACGCGCGCCATGGTGCCGTCATCATTCATGATTTCGCAGATCACTCCCGCGGACGTCATGCCCGCAATGCGCGCCAAATCCACCGAAGCTTCGGTTTGCCCCGCGCGAACGAGCACGCCGCCTCGCTTTGCGCGTAAAGGAAAAATATGTCCGGGACGCGCCAGATCCGCCGGACGAGTAAGTGGATCAATCGCTGCAAGAATTGTCAGCGCGCGATCCGCGGCGCTAATTCCGGTGGTCGTGCCCCGCCGCGCATCAATCGATTCCGTAAACGGCGTGCCGTGTGCCGCCGTATTGATCGGAGACATCAGCGGCAGATTTAATTCGTCGCAACGTTCTTCGGTCAGCGAAAGGCAAATCAGCCCGCGTCCGAATTTCGCCATAAAGTTGATGGCTTCAGGCGTAACTTTTTCGGCGGCCATGGTGATGTCGCCTTCGTTCTCGCGATCTTCGTCGTCCACCAACACGATGGGACGTCCCTGGCGGAATTCTTCGGCCGCTTCGTCGACTGTTGCGAATTGGAAATCGCTCGGTGGCATATGCAAACATTATATATCGAACTCGCCGTTCTATTCTTCAGGATTGCCTAAGGCTCGACTCGTAAATTCAGCAAGGCGAAGACGTTCCTTAATTTCCCGAAGGTTTCTCAACGTGATCGATCACGACGACTTCAACAGAATTCTTTTCGGATTTCAGTTTCAATCCAAGCTGCTCCTGAACAGCTGTGAACAAATCAGGCGCGTTGGAATCTTGTGCGGGAGTCGTCGACTGACTATTGGGCGCGTTGGAAGAAGTTGCGTCGAATCCAGCCGGCGATTGAAGCTGGTTCCGATCCGGCGTCCATTTCAACATAAAGTCATACTTGCCAGTCAGTCCGGTTTTGTCGATGACAATGCGGTTTAATCTTCCCGATAAAAATTGCGCCAGCGACGCTATCGAAACAAGTTGCCCGCGCATCGCTCCGTTCGATCCGCTGATGTGCATTCCTGTTCGTCCTTGCCGATCAACTTCGTCGGGCGCTGACTCCCGAAGTTTGAAACCGCTGTTTGCAATCACCAGCGAATATGCTGGAATCTCTTTTGTCTCGCGATGAAACGCCAATTTGAATCGCTCGGCGAGTAGCGATTGCATCATCTGCTGCCGCGCGGACTTCAACTGATTGGCGCTGAGCTTCTTTATTTCGTCAGCCACAGACTCATCCATCCTCGCCTCAATCTCGTAAGTTTCCGAAGCGATGGAGTTCGGCAGTCCAACAATTTGGTCGCTGTGAACTCCAAATGCCAAGTGAATGAGGTATAGCAGGTCGATGTTCGTCGCGCTGAATCCGTCGGGAGTG
>DATBYL010000281.1:0-2819 GCA_036513735.1 Candidatus Acidiferrales bacterium | reverse complement strand
AAGGTAATTAAATTGTAGAGCGCGTCACCCGGTGCGGTGGTGGACATACCTTGCGCGACGGCAACTCGAGAAGCGCGCGCGTAAACGTCTTCGGCTTCCACGGGGCCGCCAATAATTATTTTGTCCGCGGCGTGAGGATATGCGGCGCGCAATTTTGCGACGTGAACTTCCTGCTGCCACTGCAAATACGGAAATTCGTGCATCTCGTTGGCCCATACCGGAGTATTTAATTCCAGGCCGCCGAGAATTGTGATCACTTCTTGCCCGTTGGGCACGCGACGCGTTCCGACATATCGCGGAACGGTCACGAGTGGCGCGGGATGAAAATCTTCCGGGCCGAGTGTTGCTCCGCAAGACGGGCAAAGCGCCCCACTCAAGAAGTTTGGAGCCGATGATTGTAGCCCGGGTTTGCTGAACCCGGGGGTTTGTTCCGATGCGCCGGTTAGGTCGCCCACAGGCGTCACTGAATCGGCCGCGTCAGAACCGCCCCGGGTTCGGCGAACCCGGGCTACAGAATCATCGTCAGGAGTGGAAGAATTGCTATCGGTGGGAACTTCTGCGTGGCACTTCGGGCAAACGTACGCATCTTCGCCGAATCGAATTGTTGCCTCTTCGATAATGTCCTCATTGTGCCAGCCGAATCGCTGCGCATCGGCAACGTAGCGGACGTATCCGCCGATTTTTCCATCGGTCCAAAGAAAATATCCGGCGCCGGTCAACATCTGCTGTACTTTGTTATTTTCCTCGATGAGCGCGGCAACATCGGAAGCAGCGCGCGCGGCGGCGACGTCCACATCAATTTGCGCGGACTGCGGAAAAAATCGCGTGGCCGGCGTGTCCTGACTGATTAGCGCGATGAAGGAAAGTCCGAACGCCTGATACAAATTTGTAACGAACTGGTAGCGCGGCATTTCTTCGGTGGATTTCTCGGCGCCGCTGGAAGGGTCGTAGGGCAGATGCCAGCTCATGTCGTTCGGATTCCACCAGGAATATTGCAGCCCCTGCCAAAATAAACGCGCCTGCTTGATGCGGCGAACTTCGTGGCGGCGCGCAATAAGTCCTTCACTGCGGAATTGCAGCATCAAATCACGCAACGCGGAAACCACGCGCGGTTTTTGCTCGCAAAGCAGTTCATTATTTGCGCCGACGGGCTGCGCGGAAGAATCATCGCCGTAGTAATCTGGGTTATCCGTGCTGCGATCTGCCGAGCCGGAGTTTCCACTTCCCTGTTTTCCAGATCCGTACTGAGTTCCCGCGGCGTTCTGCGATGCGGATTGCAGAAGCGCTTCCAGATCGGTATCGGGCGAAATCATTCCGTTGTTTTCGCGCGGCCCTTCTTTTTCAACAATCGCGCCGGGAATATTTGCGAGGTCGAATTTGTAATTAGTTGCCATGCTCCGCCTTCCGTGTCGCATTTATTTCGCGTGCAGGAAAAGTCTTCTTTGCGGCTGCGCCTGATTCCAAAGACTGTGCAATCTGCGGCCACGATCGCCGGCGTAATGGCGTCGTCAAAGGACCGGGAGGCCGCGCCGATTCCAGCGGCGCAATTCCCGCCGTTCCCAGCAGTGAATTCAGCAACGCGCGATTTTCGGCGCGCAATCGCGCCGCTTCTTCTTCCAGCGCGTGGACGTACCTTCCCCGCAGCGCGTTCACCACGCGCTCCACCATTTCTTGAAATGTTTTCATTTGCCCTTTCGACTTACTCGCGGCACGATGGAGTACGTTCCGACACGAGGTACATGATGTTTCCGAGGTTCACAAATCCGTACATTCGAGCTGCCTTTTCGGCCACAGTTCTGACGGTTGCGGCTTCTGCCGTGGCGTGCCCTGTGCTGCGACGCGGAGGCGACATTCTCGATGGTGCGGGTCCGCTGTTTATAGCGAGCTTCGTTGTCATGTTGCCCGGACTGCTCATGACCGGCGCAGGTGCTTGGATCGGTGCACAGTTTGGCAATCCGTCCCTGACGAACCAGAGAGCTGTGGAGTTTGTCTGGATCTCGGCGCCTGTTCTTTCCTGGGTGTTTTATTTTCGCTGCTCTCTTTAATCGCGCGGATCCGCCGATCCAAGCGAAATTAAACCCGCCATCTGCGCGGCGCAGTAACTCCAAACCGTTTTCTTCCCGGCCCGCCGGGCTTTCGCAAATCAGTTTCCGCTTT
Organism: Candidatus Acidiferrales bacterium; assembly: GCA_036513735.1. Lineage (GTDB taxonomy): Bacteria > Acidobacteriota > Terriglobia > Acidiferrales > UBA7541 > DASTCZ01. The sequence goes on along the minus strand of DATBYL010000281.1, from coordinate 662 downwards.
GCGCATCCAAATCGCGCGGCTGGTCGGATCGCTCGTCGTGATGCGTTCTGCGCGCGCGGCAAGATTTGCTTCGCGTCCGCTCAGCGACGTGCGGCGCGGATCGAGGCGCGATTTAATTCCGTAGCGCGCGGAATCGGCGACGTCGTCACCGTCGCTTTTCAGAATGTCTTCGATGTTTGATTCGTCACGCGTCAGAACCGGAAGCGATTCCAGCAACTCGTAGCAGTTTTGCGTAATGATCCATTTGTCGGTGCGTAGTAACTCATACATTAACATCCATCCACCGACGCGTTCGTCGTCCGCGGGATCGGGACGCGGCAAATGTTCGGCGGCAAGTCCCTGGCCGAGTTGATCGGCAATGGTGTCTTCCGCGGTGCGCTGCGCGAAGGCGTCAGGCGAAAGATAGATGGAACCGATGCGCTCGCCGCGGCTGCGTTCCGCGATGGCCGCTGCCAACATTCTTGGCGAAAGATGATTCTGCACGAACTCGCGATAGGTGATTACAGTCCCATCTGGCGCGGCGGCGTGCCATAGAACGGCGCTGGGATGCTCGAATCCCCAATCAACCGAAATCCAGCGCGGCCACCACGGTTCGATCCCAACATCTTCGGGACGCGCGGTGTGGCGTTCGCAATCGAGCACGTCAAAATATTGACCGGCGA
>DATBYL010000280.1:0-4614 GCA_036513735.1 Candidatus Acidiferrales bacterium | reverse complement strand
CCGCGAACGCTCGGGAATTTTCGATCAAGTGACGGCCATCTGGCCGGTGAGTGCGGCGCTCACCGGAGGCGATCGGCCCGAGCGCATTGAATTGCTGGCGACGAGCGCAAACTACTTTGAACTTTTGGGCGTAACGAAGGCGCAACTCGGGCGCGTGTATGGTTCGCAGGACGCCGTGCCCGGTTTTTCCGATGGTGTGGTAATCAGTGATGGAGTGTGGCGGCGATTATTCGGCGCGGATCCGAATGTGCTCGGAAGAAAAATCCGAATGGATAGCGATCCCTACACAATTATCGGCGTGATGCCTCCGGGATTTCGCCACCCCGGCGAAACTCTTCAGGGCGCGGTGGAAATATGGGCGACGGCGGGATTCAGCGCGAATCCATTTCCATCTCCGCCACAGCGCGCTGCGAATTTTCTGCCGGGATTAATCGGACGGTTGAAGTCCGGCACAACAATTCAGCAGGCGCAGACTCAGTTGGACGCATTCTCGGCGCGTTTGCGCGAAACCTATGCGAAGGAATATCCCGCCGAAGTGAAGTGGGGAATGCGTTTGGAAGCCGTGCAGGAAAATTTGACGGGCAAAGTCCGTCCAATTTTAAATGTGCTGCTTGCCGCGGTCGGCTTCGTGTTGCTGATCGCCTGCGTCAATGTTGCAAGTTTGTTGTTGGCGCGATCCTCGGGGCAAGTTCGAGAGATGGCGATTCGGCGCGCGCTGGGCGCATCGCGAGGCCGGCTTGTCCGCCAGTTATTGACGGAAAGTTTTTTGCTGTCGCTCGCGGGTTGCTCGGCGGCGATGTTCGTGATCGTGTGGCTGAAAAAATCGCTGATTGCGATGATGCCGTCCGATTTGCCGCGATTAAGCGAAATCAGTTTTGACTGGCGCGTGGCTGCGTTTGCCTTCGCGCTTTCCATCGCAACCGGAATTTTATTCGGACTTCTTCCGGCGCTCCGGATATCCGCCGTTGATCCGAATCTCGATTTGAAAGAGAGCGGCCGAAGCGGCGGCTCCAGTCTCCGGAATAATCGCTTTCGCAGCGTGCTGGTCTCCGCGGAGATCGCGCTCTCATTGGTGCTGCTGATTGGCGCAGGATTATTGGTGCGAAGTTTCTGGCGAATGCTGCGGACGAATCCGGGCCTCGATCCGACGCAAGTTGGAATCGCGCAAATCTGGATTCCGTTTCCCAACGATCCAGCCAACAATCCCTATCTGCAACCGGCCAGCCGCACCACGTATGTGCAAGATGTCCTGCAGCGCGTGAAAGCTTTGCCCGGCGTTGATGTAGCGGCAATGGGCGGAAGCGCCACGGTTCCTTTTGCCGGTACTCACAATTCAACCTCATTCAATTGGACTGACGATTCAGCCGCGGGCGGCGGGCATTCCGTCGCCGAATTTGACGTTGCGAGCCCGGATTTCTTTCGCACGCTGAAAGTGCCGCTCGTGGCCGGCAGATTTCTATCGGACGACGATACCCTGTTGAAGGAACGGCTGCTCGTAGTGAACCAAACTTTCGTGAACCGGTATTCGCCCCAGCGCAGTCCGATTGGCCGCATCATTAATCTGGGCAATGGGAGAAATCCCGGACGAATCGTCGGAGTCGTCGGTGATATTCGCGACGAGGGACTTGATGTGCCCGTCGAACCGCGAATGTATTTCGATTTGCTGCAACTTCCGCCGCTGGCATTGACTGTTTATTTCCGCACGGCCGGTGAGCCGGGAATTCTAAATGACGCCGTCGTTCGCGCCATCCACACGGTGAATTCAGATCTCCCGGTCTACGGTTTGCGCACCATGAAGGATCAGATGGCTTCCTCCGAAGCGCGGCGAATATTTGTGCTGCGCCTGATGGAAATTTTCGCGGCGGTGGCGCTGATGCTCGCGGCAATCGGCACGTACGGAGTAATGTCCTACGCGATGAACCAGCGCACGCAAGAAATTGGAATCCGCATCGCGCTCGGCGCGCAGCGGCGGGATGTTTTTCGTCTGGCGCTGCGTCCCGGACTGATTCTCACGTCAATTGGGATTGTCGCCGGAATCGTAGCGTCACTTTTCCTTACGCGGCTGATGTCCAGTTTACTTTTTGACGTGGCTGCAACTGACGTCGCCACCTATGCGAGTGTATCGGTGCTGCTGATGGCGGTCGCTCTGGTGGCCTGCTACATTCCTGCGCGCCGCGCCACCAAAGTGGATCCGATTATTGCGCTGAGATACGAATAAATCCCAGCGATTTGCCTGCACTTCGGCAAAACGATTTTCGCGCTGCGGCGTCTAATCAGCTGAGTACGAATTTATCCCCGAAGCCAAAGGCGCGCGCCATGGAAACTCTGTGGAAAGACATAACTTTCGGTTTGCGAATGCTGATTCGCAGGCCCGCGTTCACTGCGATCGCCGTGCTCACACTGGCGCTCGGAATCGGCGCCAACACTGCAATTTTCACCTTGTTTGACGCTGTGTTGCTGGAATCTTTGCCGGTGCGCGAGCCTTCGCGTCTCGTATTGTTTTCCGATCAAGCCGGCGAAGGCACGTCCACTGGAACTCTGCCGAATGCCGCGTGGAATCTTTTCACCAATGAATCGTACGAATTTCTGAAGAAGCAGCCGCTGACATTTGAATCCTTGACGGCCTTTCGCAGCGGCGAAGATCCGGTGACGGTGCACTTTTCCGGAGACAGCGACTCGGGTCCGCTACAACGCGCCAATATTCATCTGGTCTCGGGAAATTATTTCGATGTGTTGGGAGTTGAAGCCGCGATGGGGCGCATTCTGCGGCCGGATGACGACAAACCAAACGCGAATCCCGTGGCCGTGGTGAGCAATGGATATTGGAAGCAGCGTCTTCATTCCGATCCGAACGCAGTCGGCAAAGTGGCAGTTCTGAACGGAACGGCTTTCACAATTGTTGGCGTCACTCCTGCGGAATTTTTTGGCGAGCGCGTGCGCCCTGCGCCGGATTATTGGCTGCCGTTGAATTTTCAGCCGCAGATTGAGCAGCGTGCGTCATTTTTGGATCGCACCGATACGTATTGGCTTTCGCTGTTGGGCCGGCTGCGTCCCGGCGCAACTCGCGAGCAGGCGCAAGAAGCCACGACCGTTGCGTTGCAGCAACTTTTGACCAGCAAAGCCGGCTCGCAGACTTCTCCGGAAAATAAAGCGAGCCTCGCGAAAAATAAAGTTCACTTGTTCGATGGCGGTTCGGGAATTTCCGGCTTGCGTTTCCGTTATTCTGAGCCACTGCATATCTTGTTGATCGTCGTGGCGTTGGTTCTGCTGATCGCTTGCGCCAACGTCGGAAATCTATTGCTGGCTCGTGCTGTTGCCCGAAAGTCGGAAGTGACTATTCGACTCGCGCTCGGCGCCAGCAGCGCACGGCTGATTCGCCAGTTGCTTACAGAAAGCGTGATGCTTGCCGCAATTGGCGCCACGTTTGGAGCCTTGCTCGCGCACTGGGCGGTGCAGGCGCTTGTGAAATTCCTCGCCGGCACTTCGCCGCTGCACACTTCGTTGAATATTCCCATTCTGCTATTCACCGTCGGCATCACGCTGGTGGCGGGAATAATTTTTGGTTTGGCGCCCGCGCTGCAAGCCGGACGCACAGATCTGGTGACCGCGCTGAAAATGGGCAGCAGTCGCGTCGCAGGCGGCGGAAGAAAATTCGGCACCACACAGGGCCTGGTAATAGGACAAATTGCCTTGTCATTGGTGCTTCTGATTGGCGCCACTCTTTTTGCGCGAAGTTTGTTGAATTTGGAAAATCAGCCGCTCGGATTTGATCAGGAAAATGTTGTGCTGGCGGGCGTTAATCCGCGGCTGGCCGGATACAAGCCCACGGAAGTTCCGGCGCTCTATAGAAAACTTTACGACCGGCTGCACGCGTTGCCGGGAGTTCAATCGGCAACGATAGCGTCCTATAGTCCACTGGGCGGCAGCAATAGCACCAGCACTTTGAGCGTGCAGGGTTACGAAGCCAAAGAAAGTGAAAACACCGGTGCTCAAACAGTTTTTGTCGGCCCGGATTATCCACACGCTCTCGGAATGCAGTTGTTGCTCGGCAGGGAAATCACCTTGCAGGATGTCGCTGGAGCCGCGAAAGTGGCGATGGTGAACGAAGCTTTTGTCCGCCACTTTTTTCCAAATCAAAATCCCATCGGCCAACGGTTTGGATTCGGCGATGAAAAGACTTCGGGCGACTATGAAATTATCGGGGTGCTGAAGGATGCGCACTTTGAGAGCGCGGAAGAGAAGAAAGTCCAGGAAACAGTTTTCCCGCCATTATTGCAGGAACAATCGCAGTTTGCGCTAAACGCGGAAGTGGAAGCTCGGACGGCCGGCGATCCCGCCGCCGCAACCGCCGCGATTCGCGCAGCCATCGCTCAGGAAGATCCCAGACTGCCCATCACCGGAGTGCAAACTTTGCACCAACAGGTTGACGCGACGTTCACGCAACAGAAGTTGGCGGCGCGCCTGGTAAGTTTCTTCGGCGGACTGGCGCTGCTACTGGCCTGCGTGGGACTTTACGGCGTGGTGGCGCAGGGCGTTGCGCGGCGCACCAATGAAATTGGCGTACGCATGGCGCTTGGTGCGCAGCGCGGAAATATTTTGTGGATGGTGTTGCGC
>DATBYL010000279.1:0-12775 GCA_036513735.1 Candidatus Acidiferrales bacterium | reverse complement strand
GAAGAGTCATTGGATGGCCGTTTCGCAAAACGGTCAGCGGCACCAAGTGATCGTGCCTTTCCTTAATCAATTGGTTGAACAGATACCAACTGTCAATTGGAACGTTATCGTAGGAAAGAATTTTGTCCTCGGGCTTTAGTCCGGCGCGATCGGCGGGAAGACCCGGCATAACGGTATCGACTACGATTGGATCCGGCGGATAGCCGAACATGTCGAACTCGTCCTGACTTGCAGTGACGACGGTTGAAAATTCCTGGCCATTGCGATCAATCTTCACTGGAATTTGCGCGCCCGGCAGAGCGAATGCGGATTCCCATCGCGCGCGGTCCCACGTTGGATTTTCTGCGCCATTAATTTCGACCAGCCGATCGCCGGGCTGGATTCCAGCACGCTCCGCAGGCGAACCCTTAAAAACGCCGACCACAGTTACAGGCTGTTCGGTGAATGGAGCTTGCTGGGTCATGCCGCCGAAATGAATCGCCATGATGACAATTGCCGCGATTACATTCATCACCGGCCCAGCCAATGCAATTAACGCACGCTGCCAGCGCGGCTTGGAGAGAAATTCGTCCGGCGCGCCGGTACGTTCTTCCGAAATATTATCGCCAGCCATGCGGACGTATCCGCCAAGCGGAAGAATGCTGACGCGATAATCCGTGGGGCCGCGCTTCCAGCCGAACAGGCGCGTGCCGAAGCCGATGGAGAAAACGTCCACGCGGACGTCGAAATATCGGGCGACGAGGAAATGTCCGAACTCATGGATGAGCACCATGAAGCCAAGTGCGATGAGCGCGCCGCAAATTGAAAGAACTGTGCCGAACATTTTCGATGCTTCTCCGACGTACGATTTTTTTTGGCACTGCGTGACTTCACGCCACTCAACTACTTCATGCCGCTCGCCGCACCTTATGAATCTCTTCCATTGCCAGGCTTCGGGCTTCGGCGTCTGCCGCCAGAATATCAGCAATGCTGCCGGGTTTCGAGCGCGTCATGCGGTCCAGAACTTTTTCAATTACCTGCGCGATGCCGCCGAAAGTCAATTCCCCGCCGAAAAATGCGGCGATGGCTACTTCGTCCGCGGCGTTCAAAGCGGCCGGTAGAACGCCGCCGCGCTTTGCCGCTTCGCGCGCCAGCTTCAAGCATGGATATCGGCGCGCGGAAACTTTGGCAAAGTCCAATCTCTTTAGACGCGCCCAATCGAGATGCATTTCCTTCGCTTCGACGCGCTCCGGATAGGTTAGCGCATATTGAATCGGCAAACGCATATCCGTTGGGCCAAGCTGTGCCAGAACTGAACCGTCCACAAATTCCACCATCGAATGAATTGTCGACTGAGGATGAATCACGACCTCAATTTGCTTCAATGGAATGTCAAAGAGCCAGCGCGCTTCGATGACCTCGAAACCTTTGTTGACCATCGTCGCGGAATCTATACTGATTCGATTCCCCATCCGCCAATTAGGATGCGCCAAAGCCTGTTCTGGAGTTGCCTGAGCGATTTGCGCGAGAGGAGTTTTGCGGAACGGGCCTCCGGAAGCGGTGAGGACGAGTCGGCGAACTTCTGAGTGCTTGCCTCCGCGCAAGCACTGATGGATTGCGTTGTGTTCGCTATCGACGGGAAGGAGAGGAATGCCGGCACGATGCACGGCGGCCATGACGATTTCTCCGGCGGCTACGAGGACCTCTTTGTTGGAGAGAGCTACCTGCTTGCCCGCGACGATAGCGGCGTAGGTTGCTTCGAGTCCTACCACTCCCACTGCGGCGGAAACTACGAGTTGCGCTTCGGGAATTGTGGCGACGCTCTTATTCCCTGCCGCGCCGAATTCGATTTCGGGCAGCGGATATATTTCAGCTTCGCGCAAACGCGAAAGCAATTCTGTGGCGCGTTGCGAATCTGCCACGGAAACAATTTTGGGATGATGGCGAGCGATCTGGCCGGTCAGCTGTTCAAGATTTCCTCCGGCAGCGAGAGCGACGACTTGCAGACGATCCGGAAGCGATTCAACGACATTCAGACACTGGCGACCGATGGAGCCCGTCGAGCCGAGAATAGAAATGCTTTTCATGCGTGGTGCGTGGATTCTCCGATCGAGATGCGTACAGTTTAATGCGTTCGGTCGGCCAACCAACTGAAATAATACCAAACGACTGGAGCGGCCAGTACCAAAGCGTCAATACGGTCCAGCATGCCGCCGTGGCCCGGCAAAAGCGTGCCAGAATCCTTCATATTTGCGCTGCGCTTGTAGGCCGACTCCAGCAGATCGCCCGCCTGGCCTGCGATATTCGCAAGCGCGGCCATACCAATTAGATGCTCCAGCGGCACTTCGGTAATCCATCGCTGCGCAACGAGCGCAACAATTATTGATCCAATTAGATTTGCAGCGGCGCCTTCCCACGTTTTCTTGGGACTGAGTTTCGGCGCCATTCGGAAGCGCCCAACGGCGCGACCAACGAAATAGGCGGCGGTGTCACCGGCCCAGACGAGCACAAGCGTAAACAGTAGAAGCTTGCGGCCGATTATTCCGACGCCGTGCAGGCGGACGACGGTTGAAAGTGGAAGCACAAGAAAGATTAGTGCCGCGGAACTGACGGAAAGTCCGCCCAGCGCTTCTTCAACGTGTTGGCGGCCGAACAAAACTATGCCGGTTGCGCCGATGACGAATACGAGGAGGATTAGTTCGATCGAAGAGGCTGCGAACGCCTCCGGGCTACGCGTGCCAAAAAATCCGCGGGCGAGAGCTTGCGATTGTTCCACGGACGTCAACCATTGCATGAAGAAAATTGCGATGGCGCAGAAGCCCGTCCAGACGCGGTACCCGCGCAAGCCGGCGTGCTCGCCAATCGCGAAAAATTCCAGAAGCGCGAGCAGCGCAACCGTTGTTGACGCAACGGTGACCACGGACGTGTGCGCCCACCAGACCATGGCGACGACAGCGGGAATCAGGACAACGGCGGTCAGAACTCTTTTGAGCGTCATTGAGCGCGCCGAAACATTATCGGTATCTTCACAGAGTCACTGAGCCAGTTCCTGAAATGTTGAGTGAAATTCGTTCCGAGGAAATGTATCACGATAGCGCGCAAAATTCGGAATGCGAGTGCAGGCGGATCAAGCTACGTGGCATCTTCTTCGGAATCATCCGAGGCCAAACCGCCGTAGCGGCGTTCGCGCTTCTGGAATTCGACGAGAGCTTCCAGTAGGCGCGGACGCGAAAAATCCGGCCACAACGTTTCCGTCACGTAAATTTCCGCATAGGCGATTTGCCACAGAAGAAAATTGCTGACGCGCATTTCGCCGCTGGTGCGGATTAACAGATCGGGATCGGGCAGACCGGCGGTGTACAAATTGTCGGAGATCATTTGCTCGTCGACCGGAGCGTGCGTGGCGCCGTTGCTTCGCGCGCGATCGAGAATCGAGTTGAAGGCGTCAACCAATTCCGCGCGGCCGCCATAGTTCAAAGCGACGGCCAATTTCATGCCGGTATTTCCGGCGGTCATTCCCATCGCATCGCGGACGTCATTGCGCACGGCTTCGGGAAGTTGATCCACGCGCCCGATCACCAACATGCGGATATTGTTGCGATGAATTTCCGGCAATTCCTGCTTCAGATATTCGCGCAGCAGGCGCATCAGGAAATCAACTTCGTGCTGCGGACGGCGCCAATTTTCCAGAGAGAACGCATAAAGGGTGAGCGCGGGAATTCCCATTCGCGCGCAGGTTTCGATTACCTGGCGGGCTGAATTTGCGCCCGCACGATGCCCCGCGATGCGCGGCAGGTGCCGCTTCTTCGCCCAGCGTCCATTGCCATCCATGATCACGGCGATGTGGCGGGGCAAACGAGTGGGGTCGATCTGCGCGAGCAGGTCGGTTTCGTCGCGTTGTTGCGATTCCAAAAGTAGTGTCGACATTACAAAACCGTTACAAATTTGGAGCTTCTTTACACGGCAAAGTTAGCACACGATTTCGGCGTGCGCAATGCACAGCGTTTCAATATGTAACGTCAAAGGCCCGGAACGCCGCCAAGGAAAAATGATGCATAAATCAATACGAGCGTGAGGGCGATCATGACGATGCTGGTGGTCCACGCAATCACACTGAAGGTTGTGGAGTTCGCATACGTTCCCATCAAATCTTTGCGGCTGGAAAGCAGCACGATAAATATCAGAACGATGGGCAGCCAGATTCCATTTCCGACTTGCGAGAAAAATAAAATTTTCAGCAATGGCGCGCCGGGAATCAGAATCAATCCCGCGCCGACGACAATCAGGACTGTGTAGAGCCAGTAAAAAATGGGCGCGTCCTTAAATTTATGATCGACTCCGGCCTCAAATCCCAATCCTTCGCAGATTACGTGCGCCGTGGAAAGCGGCAGAATCGAAGCGGCAAAGAGGGACGCGTTCAGAAGTCCGAATGCGAATAGTAAACTCGCCCAACGCCCGGCCATCGGACCCAGAGCCTGCGCAGCTTCTTTCGCGTCGGCGATGTCATGATGTCCTGAGACCCACAGAGTTGCAGCGGTGCAGACGATAATGAAAAACACGATGACCATGCAACTGATGCTGCCGACCAGCACGTCCAAGCGCGCCTGCGGATATTGACGAGGCCCGACGCGCTTCTCGACGAATCCGGCTTGCAAGTAAAAGAACTGCCACGGCGCTATGGTCGTGCCGATGAGGCCAATCAAAGTTAGAAGGTATGGCGCATTGAATTGGAAGCTCGGGACGACCAGGCTCTTAGCGGCCAGCAGCCAATCGGGCTTCGCGAGCACGGCCGAAACAATGTAGGCTACGTAAAATAAACACGCGATCAAGAATATTTTTTCAACTTGCCGCGCGGTGCCGCGCATCACCAAAATCCACACCATGATTGCCGCAACAGGCACCGCAATATATTTGCTAATGTGAAATATTTCCATCGCGGCGGCGACGCCTGCAAATTCGGCGACGACGTTCATCAAGTCCACAACAAAGCCTGTGACCATCACAAAGAACGTTGAGCGGAATCCGAATTCTTCGCGGATCAGATCGGAAAGCCCTTTACCGGTGATAACTCCCAGCCGCGCGCACATTTCTTCCGTCACATAGAGCGCGATGGTCATGGGTATCAACGACCAAAGCAGCGCGTAACCATATTTCGCGCCGGCAATCGAGTACGTGGAAATTCCGCCGGCGTCGTTATCCACGTTCGAGGTGATGAATCCCGGCCCGACGACCGCCATGAAAAGCGCCAGCCGCCGCCAGAGCACACGGGTGCTGCGCGGCCAGCGATTCAGTTTCTTTCGCAGCGCATCCATTCGCGGGATGAGTGTTTTTAGATCCATCACGAAACCGGTTCCTGGGAAATTATCCCTTCGTCTTACTACGGTAAACTTTCGCGGCGAGCCGCGTTACGACGTCGTCCACGGTAATCGCGCCGATCGGCACGCCGTTCTCATCCACCACACCAAGAACACGCAAATTATATTTATCAAACAACTTCAGAACTTCTTTCTCGCTCGCGTCGGGCGGCAGAGAAAGCAGCGGCTCGGACTTCAGCGAATTCATTGTCTGTCCTGTCGACGCCAGCAACAGCCGGCCGGTCGGCACGATGCCTGTAAATTTCGCCTCAAGGTCGGTGAGGAACACGGCGTCGAGCTGTTCAAGATCAGATTCATTGGAGCGAATAAAATCGATCACTTCTTCGCGCGTGGCTGTTTCGCCGACGAGCATGAAGTTCGTGTTCATCATTCCGCCTGCGGTATTCTGCTCAAAGTTCATCAGCGCGCGGACGTCGCTGGCTTCGCGCTGAGGCATTTCCTCGAGCAATTCCTTCGACGTTTCGGGCGAAAGTCCCGAGAGCAAGTCGGCGGCTTGGTCAGGGTCCATTTCTTCAATAATGTCCGCCGCTTTTTCCGGATCGAGTTTTTCTACGATTTGCTGGCGCAGACGCGAGTCAAGTTCCGCCAACGTCTCCGCAGCGCTTGTTTCATCAAGCGAGTCAATAATGGATTGCCGCTCTTCAGGAGAAAGCGCTTCCAGAATGTCGGCGAGGTCCGCCGGATGCAGATGCGCCAGCTTCTGATGGGAAACGCGCAGTTTGATGCGCCGCAGCGGATCCGGCTCAATTAAATTTACAAATTCCCAGCGAATCATTCGCGCGGGCAGCCTGTCTTGTATGCGGCGAATCAGCGCGGGCGAAGCAATGCCCTGCAGCAGGCGCCCGACTGCGCCGGTCACTCCCACGTCCGCCTGACTGACGCGCAATTCAACGCAATCATTTATATGATGTTCGGCAAGATCGAGGTCGTTTACGCGGACAACTTTCCGTCCACCGGTATCAATAATTTGCTGATCCAGCAAATCCTTCTGCACCGCCAGCCAACCTTCATTGGCGTGATATTCTTCCAGCGATTTCTCGCCCACGTTCAACTTAATGCTTCCGGGCACCGCGAACGCCACCTGGTCATATCTGGCAACCAGAGGTTGGAATTTGCCGCGCGCCAGCAAAAATCGCGCCACGCGATTCGGCTGGTCGGCTGGCTCAATGAACAACTCGCGCACGCGGCCAACATAATTTCCGAGGACGTCATAAGTTGCCGCGCCGAGCAGTTCTGTGGCGTGCAGCATAATTCAACCTCCTTCTCTTTAAATGTTTTGGCGCTGCGACGGTGGCAGAATATCGCCGTTCGCACATAAAAAACCCGCCGCCAGGAATCAAGCCCGGCCGCGGGTGGAATGGAACCCCACTTGTGTTGCGGCTATTTGGACCGAACTCCTGGTGACACAGGCCGCGCCAGGAAAATCCTGCGCAAACCAACGGCGCGGCGCTCGAAGAGCGCGTTAACCGCAAAACGAACAACCCCCTCCGAGTAAATCGGACGCGACGGGGGCTCCTTTTCTTCAGCGTAAATCATTCGAGCAGTGAAACCTCGCCATCGTAGTTAAATCGTTATGCAAATTTTGTCAAGACAAGAATGGCGTTTCTGAAAATAAAATTTAGCAACGTGAACGGATTTGTCGCTCCGATTTCGCACTCGTAAGACTTCGCAGGCCTCATGGCAGACCGAAGAACACTGTTGCTTGCTAGTGTATGCGTGCACCGAATCGCTCTGGCCCGGCAGTGCCGCCAACGCTACACTGATTTCTGGAATGCGCTGTTCCGAACGACGGCCATTGAAAGCCTCGTCGGCGTTCCCCTTCTATGACTGAGCGACTCAAACGGCTGACCACCTCTCTCTTTGTGATCTTCGTGGTCGCATTTCTGATCCGGTTGACCTTCGCCTATTTCGATTCAGTCGGCAGGCTTATACCCGACGAGTACAGTTACGAAACCGGGCGCATCGCGCGCTCCATCGCGCTGGGCAAGGGCTTCGGCAATCCCTATCCGGGAGTTGAAACGGGGCCGACGGCGATTATGTCGCCGCTGTATCCTCTGCTTCTCGGCGGAATTTTCAAATTATTTGGCGTCTACAGTTACATTTCTTATTTCATCGCCATCGTACTGAACGAGATCATTTCCGCGCTCACCTGCATTCCCATTTTTTATCTGGGCAAACGAGTCGGCGGACTGAGCGTTGCCGCCTCATCGGCGTGGCTTTGGGCGGCATTTCCGGTGGGCGTAATCATTCCATCCACATGGCTGTGGGACACGACGCTGACGACCTTTGTGCTCATCACAATTATCTGGGCGACGTTGGAATTGAGCGAGTCGGCCCGAACGACGAACTGGATTTGCTATGGTCTTCTGTGGGGATTCGGCCTAGCGCTGAATCCTTCCATTCTTTCGACCATGCCATTCCTGATGATGTGGCTTGCGTGGCGTCTGCGAAAACGCGCGCAACAGTGGCTGAAGCTGCCGGCAATCGCGTTAAGCGTGATGTTTGTATGTTGCATTCCGTGGGCGGCCCGAAATTATGTGGCGTTCCATCACGTAATTCCGTTCCGCTCGAATTTTGGACTGGAACTATGGCTTGGAAACAATCCTGACGAGATCGACATCCTTCCCGACCACAACAGTCCGTTCCAAAATGCGCGGCTTCACGACGAATATGTCGCCAAGGGCGAGATTGCTTTCATGCAGGCAAAGAAGGCCGAGTCTGTCCAGTATATCCGGTCAGCTCCGCTGATTTTTCTGAAGTACACCTGGTACCGATTCCTTGAAGTATGGCTGGGCATCGACGAACCGTTCGTGGATATGCTGACGCAGTATTCCGCGAAAGTGACGATGATAGTCAGCGTCAACTTGATTGTGGTGCTAGCGGCACTTTCCGGCCTGCTGATTTTCCACCGCAAGCATCGCGAAAGTTCAATTCCAATTGCGATCGTGCTGATCGTTTATCCGGCTATTTATTACGTGACTCACCCTTCGCTGCGCTATCGTCACCCGATGGATCCAATTCTGATTGTGATGGCGGCGTACGCGATCTGCTACGCGGTCAGCGCCATGACGCATTCCAAGACCGCGCCGCTTGGCGATACCAGTCTCGCCACAGAGACTTCGGGCCGCGCTTAACGCACATCGCGATATTTCAATCACGCGCAGCCGAATGTTAATTGCTAGCGCACCGCAGCCTGAACCATTCTGAATCACCCGTCTTATCCCACTTATACTGAAATCGGAGTAGAAGTGTGTAACTCACGCTAAGAAAGCATTCTTCCGACTGTCTTTCGTAACCGGCCGATATGCCACCCATTACGCCATCAATTGCCGAGCCACCCGTCGGATTACCCGCGCAAGAAACCGCTGCGGAACGATCGCAGCGCGTCGCCTCGGACGCGGATGGCTCAACGCCTGTGCCGCGAAAAGCCTCTTTCGGCCAATTCATCGCTGTTTTGTTGGTTGTTTGGATCATGAGCGTCACGTGGATGGGTGCGAATTTGAATCGCGGATGGGTAGCGCACGACGATGGCATGCTCGCACAAAGCGCCGAGCGAGTTTTGAGTGGCCAACTTCCCCATCGTGATTTCGACGAGGTATATACCGGCGGACTGAGCTATCTGCACGCGGCGGCGTTCAAATTGTTGGGGATGAACTTGATGTCTCTGCGTTACACGCTTCTGATTTTCTTTGCGTTATGGGTGCCTGCGCTCTACTACTGCGCTTCCCGGTTTGCAAGTCCTTACGCAGCAGGACTCGTCACTTTACTGGGCGTTGCATGGAGCGTACCGAACTATCCGGCGTCGATGCCCTCATGGTATTGCCTGTTTTTCGCGACATTTGGCATCGCTGCGTTGCTGAAATATTTGGAATCGCGCAGTTCGTGGTTGCTAGTTGCGGCGGGCCTGTGCGGCGGATTTTCATTTCTGGTGAAAAGTCCGGGGATATATTTCGTTTGCGCGGTCTTAATCTTCTTAGCATTTCTCGAGCAGTCGGATGTTCGCGGCGAACCGGCGCACGACAAAAAAAGTCGTTCCTCTTCCGGAACGCTTTACCGCGTGTTCCTCAGCCTATCGATACTGGCATTTGTTGTAGCTCTTGGCATGCTCATTCGGCGAATCGCAACTTTTCCGGAGCTTTATTTCTTCGTTCTACCGGGATTCGTTCTTGGACTTGTGCTTCTGGCGCGAGAATCGAGCGCGGAACGGCCGAGCAGCGCCATCCGCTTTCGGACTTTATTCGGAATGGCTGCGCCATTTCTGGCTGGAGTCGCGGCACCCATTGCGATTTTTCTCATTCCCTTCGTGGCGTCGCACTCGTTACATAGCTTGTACGAAGGTCTGTTCGTCATCCCGTTTTTGCGCCTCAGTATAGGTGTTTATCCGCCGCCAAAACTAGGAAACTTGATCGCGCTACCACCGCTGTTTGCCATTCTCGCATTCGCGTGGTACTCGAAACGCCGTGAGTCTTTGTTGGTGGCCGCCGCACTTCTTGCGGGCCTCGCAACGATATTATTTTATGCTCCGAAGGACACGCTTCTCTATCGATTTGTCTGGATGTCCGTTTTCACTTCGGCTCCCGTGCTCGTTGTGGTGGGCGGACGCGTACTTTCACGAGGCGGCGCCAAATGGAAGGCCGGATGGAAGATAGATGAGTTGCGGCGGCAACAGATTTTTCTGATGCTGAGCGCGCTGGCGCTTTGCAGTTTGATTCAATTTCCGTATTCATCCGCGACGTATTTCTGCTATACCGCGCCCTTGCTTGCGTTGGCCATTCTCGCACTGACGGCCTCCCGTAATCCCGCTCCCAAACTCGTGCCCGCGCTGCTTGCGATTTTTTTTATCGCGTTCATTGCACTGTGGGTCACGCCGGGTATGCAACTTGACGGAATGTCTGCGCATTACGTAAGCGCGGGGGAAAATCAACGGCTCTCGATGCCTCGCGCCGGAGGCCTTCGCTTATCGCCTGAAGAAGCGCAGAACTACGAAAAGGTCCTCGCGCTTGTGCAAAAGAAGGCAACGAACGGCGCCCTTTACGCGGGACCAGATTCGCCCGAAGTCTACTTCCTGAGCGGTCTGCCAAATCCAACGCGAATGGTGTTCGATGTATTCGAAGACTACTCGGGGGAGACTGATCGTGTCTTGTCCGCGATTGACGCGACTAATCCAAATATCGTGGTCATTAATCGAATCCCGCTCATTTCCAATCCTCTGCCAACGGTTCTAATGCACACGCTCGAAGCGCGTTATCCGCAGATGTTGAACTTTGGAAAATTCCAGGTCCGGTGGCGGGAGTGAAGTCCGCCAATGCTTTTGCGTGCGATTCCCGTTAGGGTCTGTTCGGAGACACAGTGGAATCAGGATACGGCCGTCATTATCGGGACCTTTACCGTCGACATTGGTGGTGGCGCGCGAGAGAGAACGCTGTTCTGTCAGTGATTCGGCGCCACGTGGCCGCCGATCGAAGGCAACGCATCCTTGATGTGGGCTGCGGCGATGGGCTTATTTTTGACCGGCTTGCGCCCTTCGGAGAAATCGAGGGAGTTGAGGTCGAAAGTGAATTGGTCGACACGAACGGACCGCACTGCCAGCACATACACATCACTCCGTTCGATGCAAACTTCAAGCCGGCAGGATTATTTTCGCTGATTTTGATGCTGGATGTTCTCGAGCATCTCGATAATCCTCGCGAAGCTCTTCTCCACGCTCATTCGCTACTCGCGCCGCACGGAGCCCTGCTGGTCACCGTGCCTGCATTTCGCCTGCTCTGGACCAACCACGACGTGATTAACCACCACCGCATCCGGTATCGCCGAAAAACATTGCGGCCGCTCTTGCGCGAAGCAAATTTCAAAATTGTTGAAGAACGCTATTGGTATCAGTGGACTTGCCCGGTGAAGCTTGGTGTTCAAATAACCGAAAAACTGCTCAGTCAGAGTCCCTCCGTGCCGAGCGTTCCGCCCGCGTGGATCAATCAACCACTCTATGCGCTGTCACGTATCGAGCAGGAAACTCTGGGCGCAATTGGTGTGCCCTTTGGCAGCACTCTGATGGCATATTGTGAGAAGAAGGAAATGGAAGGGACTACTTAGCGAGGAACGCATTTTGGCGTCTACCTCAGTGGAATGGCGCGCTAATGAAAAATAACTCAGCCAAACCTTTCCGGCTTTCCATCGCTCTTCCCGTTCACAACGAAGAACAGGTCCTTTCAGAACTACTTCCGCGTATCCGCGCCGTTGCCGACCAGATTCCCGGCGGGCCGCATGAACTGGTTTTTGTGGACGACGGCAGCAACGACCGAACGCGCGAAATGCTTGAGTTTGCCTCGCGCATCGATCCGC
The DNA here is from genome assembly GCA_036513735.1 of Candidatus Acidiferrales bacterium. Classification (GTDB taxonomy): domain Bacteria; phylum Acidobacteriota; class Terriglobia; order Acidiferrales; family UBA7541; genus DASTCZ01. The sequence continues at coordinate 1,082 of DATBYL010000279.1, read as the reverse complement.
GAATTGTGCTGATTATCCTGTCTCGAAACTTTGGCCATCAAGCTGCCCTTTCCGCCGCGCTCGATCACGTTACCGGCGATGCCACAGTTGTGATGGACGCCGATCTGCAAGACACGCCGGAAACAATTCCAACATTCGTCGAGAAATTTTTGGAAGGGTACGACGTCGTGTACGCGCAGCGCACCAAGCGCAAAGAACCGTGGTGGCTGCGCATGTGCTACCGCATGTTCTATCGTTTGCTTTCCGCGCTGGCCGATGTTCGTTTGCCACTGGACGCCGGTGACTTCGGATTAATGTCGCGCCGCGTGGTGGATTTGATCCGCCGCATGCCCGAGCATCACCGCTATTTGCGCGGACTGCGCGGCTGGGTCGGCTTCAAACAGATCGGCATACCTGTAGAACGCGACGCGCGCTACGCCGGCGAAAGCAAATATACGAGCCTTCGATTGCTGAAGCTGGCGTTTGATGGAATTATGGCCTTCTCCATCGTGCCAATTCGCGCCGCCGCTATTCTAGGATTGTTCTCGATTGCAGTCTCAGGCGGATACACTGTTTATTCGGCGTACACTCGACTGATTCTGCACCGCTCACCACAAGGGTTTGCGGCGCTCATCACCATCATCACTTTCCTTTCGGGTGTGCAACTTTTATTTCTCGGCGTGATTGGCGAATATATCGGGCGGGTGTTTGAAGAATTGAAGGCGCGGCCAATTTACGTTGTGTCGAAAGTAATTCGAGGCGCGAAAGACCGTCCCACCGATCAGATCGAAGCGGAATTTGCCGATCCTGCCATGGCGCTAACGGAAATCGTCACGCGTCGCTAGCGTTTTGCCTTCTTTGCTGCAGCGAAAATCATATCTGGAATTCCTGAAACGACTCCGGGCGCAAGTTGCGCTACCGCTCGTCCTTTACGACGGCAATCCTCTACATGCAATAGCAGATAGTTTTTTGTGATGTAGTCCGCGCGAGAGAATCCCAATTCGTGCGCCGCGCGATCGATTGCATTCGGAGGCCCTTCCAGCTCCAAATAAACACCGATGGGTGTTTCGTCCAATTCAACCTGCAGCCCAGCGGCCCACTTC
>DATBYL010000278.1:0-5343 GCA_036513735.1 Candidatus Acidiferrales bacterium | reverse complement strand
CCCCGGAACTATTTCGTTTATTAAAGGCGTAAGCGGCAATCCAGTTCCCCATGTGATTACGTTCTGGATCGTCCATTCCTTGTAGAGTCTTCCCTTCCAGCCGCTCATCAGTGATTTGCCGCCAATTCCCATTCCCGTCGTGTACTGCCACGTAAAGTTCACCAAATGACGCTGATCGAAAGTGGAAAGTCCGCGCTGGCCGTTCAAATGCGTCCAGTCTTGCGCGCAAACTGAACAACCGCCGCCGGCTCCTGCTGCGCCCAGGCCACCAATCGTTGAATCATCGTCAATGGATTTCGCGTATGTATACGTCAGCGTAGCCGTCAAACCAGCGCGCAGCCTGCGGCGCACTTGAAGATTTCCTGCCTCGCGATTGGAATTGCCATTCGATGTAAGAAATGCAAATCCCACTGGACATGAAGGACATGGATTGGCCGCTCCCGGCGCATTTGTATTCGGCAAAAATTCCTGCGACCCACGCGTTCCTTTATTTCCATTATACGTCGCGGTCATTTGCAACGACCACGGCAAATCGCGTTGCACGGACGCCTGCCAAGTCTGCAGATATCCCACGCGGTAATTTGGATCAATCGCGAAGGTATCTGCGGTCGTTGTCGGACAAGTATTAAAACCATTCGCCAACGTCAGCGGACATGCCGCCGAATTCTGCACAGTCAAACTCTTCGATAGCGGCTCCTGCTGCGCCATCAGCATCGCAATCGATTGATAGACCGACGTATCCGCGTTGATGGCGTATCCAGCTTTCACCAATATGGAAGAACCTGAAATCGGGCGCCAGGAAACTCCCAAGCGCGGCTCAATGTTGTGCTTATCAGGACGAATCAACGAGTTTGGATAAGCCTGATTCGTCAGCGTGCCGACAGGATCGGTCGCGATTACTGGAGCCACCGCGCCAAAAGTCGGCGTGATATCCAAATTCACCAGCCGGTTGAATAGCTCCGTGTAAGGCGAGCCGTATTCCCAACGCACTCCGAGGTGAACGCTCAGTTGCGGCGTCACTCTCCAATCGTCGTCCACATACGCGGCGTAAACCGTCTGGCGAAAATATTTATCCGCATTGCCGAATGCGATCGAACTTGTGTCCGGAATACCCAGAAGGAAATCCGCTAGATCCGAGCCTGTGCCTGCCACCGGACTACCTCCAACGATTTCCTGCGTGGCCGTACCATTAAAGCCAAACGAGCCTCGCGGATTCTGTTGGGAGAGAATATTTATTTCGCGCCGGTTGACCTCCCCGCCGATTTGCAAACTGTGATTTCGGCGCGTCCATAGCACGTTGTCTCCAACCTTCTGATTTTGCGTGCGGTTGTGCGAGCTTTGCCCATCAGACAACGGGTATATGCTCGTAAAATTCAGCGCCGGAGGTCCCCAGTTGGTCGGGTCTTGATTGTTCCCCGTGATTCCCGCCGCGCCCGATATGTTCGTCACATTCGCAAAGTTCGGTATCGCTGTGGTCGCGAACCGGCTGAATTGGTACGACAATGTATTTCCGAGCCGCGGACTGAATCGGTGCGACCACTGGGGCTGGAAGTTAAATCCCAGCGAATCGGTGGTATCCACAAACCCAAATAAATTCGGTGTGCTCAATCGCAAGTCCTGAAAAGCGAAAGTGCCGGAAAATGTATCCTTACGGCCGACAGTCTTATTCAGCCGGACTTGCATCGAATCCTGCTTCGTGTCGGTAACGATCGGAGCCTGGTAGTTGAACTGCGGATTCCCGGTAAGATTCGGCATCGGATATAGGTTCAATAAAGAAGCCGCTTGCGGACTTACAGAGACCATGTTGTTCAAAAAAGGAAGCCCGGTTGCCGGATTGTAAATAGGGTTCGATATGGCCGAAAGATCTCCACCTCGCTCCGCCAAAGTCGGCACCAGACCCTGTCCGATCGTGTCATTATTCGCTCGAACCAACTGATAATTAACAACGAAGAACGGACCATTCTTTATCAGATGCGGAATTTTTATCGGGCCGCCGAAATTCCCATAGCCCGTAATTTGGTTATACGCTGCCTTCGGAGCGGGAGTTCCGGTCAACGAAAACGGGCTAGCGTCCAGCGCGGAGTTATCGAGATTCAATCCAATTCCACCGTTGTACAAAGACCTTCCGCCCGCGCGGCTATTTCCAAACGCATTTAACTGCGCGAATGGTGAAGACGCTCCATTATTCACGCTGCCGTTAATCAGGAATCCGTCATTCGCTCGCTGGTCGGTCTCCGAAACAGGTGGCACAGCGGAAGTAGGAGCGGCGTCTTGTCCGGGCGTTGCTGCGGGAGCCCCCGGCGCTCCCGGCTTGGCCGGAGTTTTTGCTGAATCGTTTTTGGCACCCGGTTTCACGACAGCAGCGGTCTTCGCGGGTGGCGTGGTGTTATCGGTCGTCGGCTGCGCAGGTGCAGCACTTGGCGTTGGAGCAGGCGTTGCCGCGCGCACTTCAGCTTTCATTTCGTCGAGCGGTAACATTTTCAATTCCCATGGCGGAGCGACCGGCGCATTCGCGCCCACGGCCACATCATCCTTCATGGGAACAAATCCTGACATCTCAACTTGAATCGTCCACGTTCCGTTTGTGATGTCAGGAAATGTGAATGTGCCCGTTTCGTCGGTGACGGCCACGAATTTCTTGTCGCCCTGCGTAGCCGTAACGGTTACACCGGGAATAGCGAAGCCGTTAAAGCTCACTTGTCCTTGATAGCCCCCCGGAAATGCGGCGAAACTGGAAGCCGCGAGACACGCAATCGCCAGCAGAATCACAACGTAGTTTTCAAATCGCTGCAATGCCATCCGGTTCCCCGCTCTCCGTTAATCGTCCGAATCACCGTGTGACGTGGACTCGTGCTTGTAGACGGTTTCTTTCAATTGCAAGTTTCACAATTCAATAATACTTTGCAAAACTTATATACGCTTGCTAATTCCCGGCCCTCGCTAATTCCCCGAAGGCTTCTCGATGTGATCGATCACCACAATTTCAACCGGCCCTTTGGCCGCTTCCAATTTCAATCCAAGCTGCTCTTGAACCGCCGTGAAGATCGATGGCCCTGCTGGATCCGCGTCGGATTGACTATCATCCGGCGCATATTCAAGTTTGTAATCATATTTTGCCGTGAGGCCAGTCTTATCAATCACCGGCCGCCCAGCGATAGAGGACAACGTCGACGCCAACGCTGCTGCCGTGATGCCCTTGCCGGATGTAGTTCGCACGCCACCTCTTCCGCCAATCGCAAATGAACCTCCGCCAGACGACAAAGTTGTACTTCTGCTACCGCCGCCTGCGTTATCTGGAACACCGATACCCATCAGACCTCCCGGTGACCCGGCAGGCTTCGCACCCGCAATCTTCGCGGCTGCCGCGGCATCCAAGGGTTTGTCCGGGCTCACGGCGTTGTCATCAGGCTTTGACTCCTGAAGCTTCGATCCGCCCTTCGCAATCACCAAGTTAAAAACCGGCAGTTCCTTGGTTTCGCGGTGCATCGTTAACAGAAAGCGTTCCTGCAAAAGTTTTCGCAGCATGTGCTGCCGCGCGGCACGAGCTAGCTCAGGAGTCAGCGCCTTAAACTCTTCTGCCTGAGCTGCATCCATTTTTGCTTCAATGTCGTAGCGTTCCGAATTTAGCCAATCCGGTGCACCTGTGATTCGATCCTTCCCGACGCCGTATGCCTGCTGAACCAGCAGCATTAAAGGGAAACCCTCCGCCGACAATCCGTCTTCGGTGTTCCGCATCGCAAATCTGAATACACCGTTTCCACTTACCGACTTGGTCAGTTTGATGGACGCCACTTCGTATTCAAATTTTGCTACAGCCGGCGAATCCGCATTCACTGCCGCTGGCGAGTTCGAGTCCGACGCTGAAGCCGAAGCTGACATCGCTCGGTCCAGAGCTTGCTGCAATTGCGCATGGCTCAGCGGGGCCGACGCAAGTCCAAATACTATTGCTGCGAAAATACCGAGCGCTCTGACCGCGCTGAAAAACTTGTTTCCGCTTACACCCGATTCTTTTGCGATTCTCATTCCGCCTCCAACTTTTCGTACGGGATAGTCACTCAGCCGATTCGCCCGATAATTTCCGCGCGAGGCTAGTCCCTATCTATTCCGTCCGCACAGGCGGAGAATTCCATTTTGTTCCAGAAACTTTTTGTAAGACGCTTTCTAGCTCACTAGCCCCTTTACATAGACTCCGATAACGCGCAACGGTTTCGCATAAAATACGTTTTCGTTGCACAAAAAAACGCAATAGTTATCAGATAAGTTCCAGCCCCTCGAACATTTCGCACTGCTCTAATTGTCCGTCGGCTTTTCCTCGACGTGGTCAATCACCAGCACGGGCACAGGACGCTTGGTTTTTTCCAGTTTCAGCCCCAACTGCTTGTACACCGCGTCGTAAAGCGAAAGCGCTCCATTCGGATCCGGCGCTGCCGTTGCGTCGCTCGATGGCTGCGGAGGCGCGCCTCGGCCTCCGCCATTCACCAATCCCGCCGCGCTAAAACTCAAAGTGAAATCCCACGCGCCTTCCAGACCCGTGGAATCCAGAACGGGAGTGAACAGATAGCCTCCCGCGAGGGACCGAAGCTGCTCCGCAAATTCGGTCATCGTCATGTTCTGGCAGCTTATCAGTCTGTTAAGAATTGGATTCGCAATTCGCGGATCTTTCCCGTCCGGTCCGGGACCATTTTTGCACCCCGTCCGATTTGTCGGATCCGCTTTCTTCATCTTCGGATTCGCCGCCGTCAACGTGTACGCGTCGATCGGCCGGTCCTCCATGTGCACTTTCATCTGGAAACGTTCGATCAGCAACACCTGCAGCATGTGTCGCAAGTCGTCGATATCCATCGGTGGGGCGTTGTTCGCTCCCGCCGCCGCTGACGCAGCCGCCACGTCCGCTGAAGTTTTCGCGAGAATGTCGAACTTGTCCGAGTCAAACCACTTCGGCGCTCCCACGATCCGTTGTTTGTCATTGGAATTCAAATTCCAAGCGAACGTAACCAGGAATTGAAGCGTGGTGCCTTGCAGACTTACCTGCCCGCCAGAAATGTCGCCGTCAAGCTGCGCGTCCGGCTTGCTCGGCTTGATCACCGCAACTTCAAATTCGGCAGGCGGAGGTGGAGGCAATGCGGCAGAAATTCCCGGCGCATTGTCGGTCGGCGTCTCATTCACGCTATCCACCAAAATCACCGGCATCGGAGCCTTCCCTGCCTCCAGCTTCAACCCGAGTTGTTTATCCATCGCATCAAAAATCGAAATACCTTCCGCGCCGGCTGCACCAAGTTGCCCTCGACCGGTCCATCTGAATTCAAAATCCCAATTCCCTTTCAAGCCGGTGGAATCAATCAC
>DATBYL010000277.1:0-14380 GCA_036513735.1 Candidatus Acidiferrales bacterium | reverse complement strand
CATTGAGTTCGTGGCGTTCTGCGCCTCGGGATAGTACACGACCATCCGCGTGTCTAGATCCAAGCCATACTGTTTAACAATTCCCACGACGCCAACAATCGAGTACCACGGGGTAAATTTACCGGGACCGTTGCCTTGCCGAACGCGTTTGCCAATGGCGTCTCCGTGCGGCCAGAAGCGATGCGCCATTTTTTCGTCAACCAATACAACCGGTTGGCTGGTGTCAGTATCCGTTGGCGCAAAAAATCTTCCACTTAACAACGGAATGTCCATCGTTTGAAAATATGTGGCGTCGGCTTGCCGCTTGTCGACCTGCAGCTCCGGTTCGCTTGAGGGCGGCGTGTAGCCCTCTATTTCGATACCGCCCCAGCTGATGGAAGACGTGAGCGGAAGTTGCCCAGCGGCGCCTTCCGAGATTACGCCCGGAAGATTACGGATGCGATCTCCGATGTCCTGATAGAACCGAATGACTGGCTTCTCTTCTCTATACTTCGGACCGTTCGCGGAAACGAGCATGGAAATTACGTGATCGGGATTGAATCCGGGCGGAACATTTTGCAAGCGCGCGAAACTGCGAACCAGAAGGCCGGCGCCGACCAGCAACATTAATGACAGCGCAATCTCCACAGTGACGAGCAGGCCACGAAGTTTGTCACGCGTCGCGTGCAAGCCGCCGCCGTCACTGCCACTGCGTCCGCCTGCTTTCAGCGAAGTGTTCAAGTCGGCGCGAGAAATGCGCAGCGCGGGGACTAATCCAAATACGACGCCGGTGAAAACAGAAATTCCGAGAGTGAAAATGAGCACGGTGCCATCGATGCCGACATCATCCAGCCGCGGAATATTCCCCGGATTAATTGTGCGTACAGCGTAAAGACTCCACGCGGCAATCCAGAGTCCGGCGGCGCCACCGAGCACGCTGAGAAAAACGCTTTCCGTCAGCATCTGGCGCACCAATCGCAAACGGCTCGCGCCCATTGCTGCGCGAACGGCGATTTCTTTTTGGCGTCCGCTGGCGCGAGCGAGCAAAAGATTTGCGACGTTGACGCACGCGATTAAGAGGACCAATCCAACCGCGCCAAATAAAACGCGCACGGTGCGGCGAACGTTGCCGACAACTTGTTCTAGTAGCGGAACTACGCTGATTGTGAACGTGGGATCGCGCTTATCGATTTCACGGATGCGCGCGGCGATTACGTCGATATCGGCCTGCGCTTCCGGCGGCGTGACGCCCGGTTTCATCCGCGCCAGCACGTTGAAATTTTCATTGCCGCGATCGTTTACTGCATCGGGCGCGAGTGGCAACGGCATGAAAATGTCGCCCTTCTCGACGCCGCCAACAGTCGGCATCACTTCATGATTCAACGTAAACGATGGCGCAAGAACTCCGACAATCGTCGCCTGCTTTCCATTCAACGTAAGCGTGGTGTTCAGAATATTCGGATTCCCACCGAATTTCGATTTCCAGAAGCCATAACTGAGCAAAGCAGTTGTCGGCTGTCCCGAGGAATCTTCTTGTGGCACAAACAAACGTCCGATGAAAGCGCGCGCGCCGAGCATGTGAAATAAACTTGTGGTGCCGTTGATGATCGAAACGCGCTCCGGCTGATCGATTCCAGTGAGGGTCACCATCCGCCCCTGCGCAAGCGCAGTTTCTTCAAACACGTGATTGCGCGTTTTGATGTCCATGTACTCGCCGGGCGAAGGCCAATCCTGCGGAATCCCAAGTCCGGGAGATCGCAGCCACAAAATTGCGAGACGATCCGGTTGCGGATATGGAAGAGGCTTTAGAAGCAAAGCGCTGGTGACGCTGAAGATTGCGGTGTTCGCGCCGATTCCCAGCGCCAACGAGAGCACAATGATAATTGATAGGCCCGGATTCTTGATTAAAGTTCTGACTCCGTAGCGCAGATCCTGAAATAAGTGATCCAGCATCATTCTCAACCTCCGCGCCGATATCTTGGCGTCGACATAATAACGCTTCCTGGCCGACAATCGTTTCCAAGTAGTTCGCGGTGACCTATAACGGCCTCGGCGTATCGGGCGGAATGTTGCATGATTACCACACCCACGCCGTAGCGCGCTGATGCTGTATTGTAACTTACTGATAACAAAAAGCATATTCTGCTCCGCGACGGACTTCAAACTGCTAGTATGTGTCGCTTCGATGCCAAATCAGACCACGATTGAACGCTCGGTGGAAACGGAGGGCGTCGGCCTTCACACCGGGGTGCATTGCCGGATGCGATTCAATCCCGCGCCGCCCGACGTGGGAATTGTTTTTCGGCGCACCGATTTGCGGAATTTCCAGATTGAAGCGCACGGAAGAAACGTCGCCCGCGTAAGTTACGCGACAAGTTTAATGAAGCAGGGCGTTTGGCTTTCCACCACCGAGCACGTGCTGGCCGCGATTTATTCCTGCGAGATCGACAACATCTATATTGACGTGGACGCGCTGGAGCTGCCGATCCTGGATGGCTCCGCAAAACCATTTTTGGAAATGATCGATCAAGCCGGTATCCGCAAGTTGCGCAAGCGCCGCCGATATTTGAAAGTGCTGGCACCGGTGGAAGTGAAAGATGGCGACCGGCGCGTTGGAATTTATCCTTCGGATGAATTTCGGGTGAAAGTGTTCGTGGATTTTGCGCATCCGATGGTCGGGCCGCAGAATGTGGAGCTGGCGGTGAATCGCGAAAGCTTTACGAAATTACTCTCCACCGCGCGTACATTTTGTTTTCTGGATGAAGTAGACAAACTTCGCGCGGCCGGATTGGCGCGTGGCGGCTCGTTGGAGAATGCGATTGTGCTCACGCGCGACGGCGTGATGAATGGACCTCTGCGCTCGCCGGATGAATTCGTGCGTCACAAAGCGCTGGATTTGATTGGCGATTTGGCGTTGCTCGGCCGGCCGTTGCTCGGGCGCGTGGAAGCGCACAAGGCCGGTCACGCGTTGCACACGCAACTGGTTTCACGTTTGCTGGCGGATCCTTCGCTGTGGACGGAAACCGTTTCGCATGAGAGCGAATCTGCCGCCGAACAGAACGTGTCTTTTTCGTCCGCAGAAATTTCCGCACCCGCGGATTAAGCGTTTCGCCACGCGGATGACTTGATCGCGCCGCGGGCGGGCCATCGTTAATATGAACAGACCCGCCCCTACGCCTCCGAACATCGGAAACAATTTCTTCGATTTCACACGCCGCTGAATATTTACTGGTCCATGTGAAATTTCACCGTAACGAATGTAATCACTTCCACAGCGACACCATTGAGCATAGTTGGGCGGAATCGCCATTGCGCCACGGCGTCGCGCGCGGCTTGCGCAAGAACCGGATCGCCGCTTAACATTTGGACGTCCCTCACCACGCCGTCGCTGGAAATTGTTGCGCGTAGCTCGACGGTACCTTCTCTGTGCGCCTGTCTCGCGAAGCTCGGATAAATCGGCTCGACGCGATGGACGAGTAGCGCAAGTTGAACTCCCTGACTTACCACGATCGGTTTTCGCGGAGGCAGGACCGGCGCTGGTTCGGGACGCGGGGGTTCCGGCCCTGACTTGTCGCCAAGGCCTTCGAGCAAGTTTGGCGGCCCGTCAGATCCGCCTCCGTCGACGCCATGTCCGATCAGAATCGGGGCGGAAGCGCCGCCACCATTCGGATCCGTTGCCACGGTAGGCGGAATTTTTATTGGCGGCCGAATGGGTGTCGGACCCAGATCGCGGGTCACGTTAAGAATTATTGCGTTACGCGATCCCGTTGCCTGCTGTTGCGGGTGCGGCAGATCGCGCTTCGGTCCGCCGCTGTAGGGCGGCAGCGGAACAAAATTCGTCGCGTGAATAATCAGCCGCGTGCCCGTTGCAAAAAGCGGCACGATCAGCAACGCCACCAACGTACAGAATTGAACGAGCGCGGAAACGCCCAACGCTTTTCGCCGCGCACGGCCCGCGCTTCCTAATGTGTTGCCGTCGGCATCGACCAAACAGCTCGTTAGCGCGGAAAGTCCAAAATCTTCGTGAGAAGTTTTTTCAGCTTGCGGCGAGCTTGCCGTCGATTTCAATTCTTCTAAGCCCGTTTTTCTAACGCGCATACGCACCTCTCCCATTTCCGCGGCGTAGAAGATTAATTCCGCCGCATCTCATCGGTTGTTTGTAAGTTTGGAGAGGCGCGCCCTCTGCAACGTTGGACACCGCGCCGCTGTGAATGTTCCCGCGTTCGTGTTTTCGCATCCGAGCGCCCAGCGAACTCAAATCGTAAACTGTGCATCCCAGCGTATACTGCTTAAAAGGACGCTCGACTCTATGCGCCGAAGGTTCTGGACGATGATCGCAATTCTAAAAAGCCGCGCGCGAAAGTTTGTTTACGCGGCGGCATTCGCGCTAGGGATGGCGGCAATTGCACCGGTCGCGATGCCGCAGGAAATTCCGATGAGTGTCAGGCTCACCAGTACGCTGAATGTGGCGGGCGCGCCCGTTGGCCAATCCGTTACAGGAGAAGTTTTGAGTCCTGATTCATTCAAGGGCGACGTCGTCAAAGGAAAAGTCATCGCGTCGAAAGTTTCCAAAGGTAAAGCCACCGTGGAATTTCAATTTGAATATGTTCATCACGGCGGGAATGACTACAAAATGATGGCCAAAATTGTTTCCGTGCAAAATTCCAAAGGCCAGCAAAGCGTGGACGAGGCGGGACATCCCGTGCAGGCCACCACGATTCCCGGCAAAGGACCCAAGCAAAGAAGGTTTGGAGCGAACGTTGGTGGAATGATCGGCATGCCGTCGGACAGCCGCGGCACCGCTGATGATAAAAATAAAGACGATTATCCACCTTCCATTCGCGTTGTCGGCGAGGGACCGGATTCCACGCTGGCGATTGGCTCAACGCTTGGAATTTCCGCGCGATCGAATGGCCTGGGAGATTTGACCGGCCTAAAACCAAATGGGCCGGAAGTGGATCCGTACGCGCTGCCGAGTTTTTCCGATGCGAAACCTGCCGCGATGGCTCCGACCAGCGCCGCTGGCCAGCCGGAAATGAAATCCGCGGCGATTGATTTTATTCCCGGTGAACGAACAATTTTCTTCGACGATTTCACTGATGTTGGCGCGGATGACATTCCTCCGCACTGGCCCGTGCACGATGGAAAAATCGAAATGCGCGTGAAAGAAGGCGCGCGTCCCGAAATGTACGCGCCAGAGAGCGTGGCGCTCACATCTCCACCGATGATTGTTCCGGCGAATTTCACTTTCCAATCGGAATGGACGGGCGGCGGCGAAATGGAATGGAATTTCCGGAATGGCAAAACGATCGTGCTCACCGCGGTGGTTCACGCCGATAGCGAAAATAAATTCGCGAGCGTGCAAATTCTCGGCGCGGACGGCGGCTCGCTCGGAAGCGGAAGAATTTCTGCGGACACGTCGAAGCCAATTGAATTTGCACTCTGGGCGCAGCAACGGCGCATGGGCGTTTATCTGAATGGCCAGCGAGTGATTGACGTGAATGAATTTCAGTTCTCGGCGATCAATCACTTTGAAGAAGTGCAAGCGAAATTCAGGGACGTATCAATTCACAAAGTGCGCGTCGCGGAAACCGCTCCGGATTTCACAAGCGCGATCAACGCCGGCGGAAAATTTGTCACGCACGGAATTGAATTCGATGCCGATAGCGACCACCTGAAGCCGGAATCAGCAGCCGTGCTTAAAGAAATTGCCGCGGCGCTGACAAAAGATCCTCAATTGAAATTGGAAATTGATGCATACACCGACCCGATTGGCGATGCGGCACATTCCACGGAGCTTTCCAAGTTGCGTGCGCAGGCGGTGCAGTCCGTGCTGGTCACACAATTTGGAATTTCCGCCGCGCGGCTAACTACAAACGGATTCGGCGCGACGAAACCGGTTGGATCGAATACGACGCCCGAAGGCCGCGCCGAGAATCGACGAATAGAATTCGTGAAGAAGTGACACACCTGAAATAAATAATTGACGCTCCCAGAATCCTCGCTAGATGCAGTGCTACAATGCCGCCTACAATAAGGAATTCGCAGTACCCGGAGGCCGCCGTGCATCGAATCCAGGCAAGTTTCACAGGCAAATTGATCATCGCGCTCTTGTGCGCCGCGACGTTTCTCGCGCCAGCTCGCGCAGCGGACAATAACGCCCTGAAAACAATCGACTATCCCGGCGGCGGACAAATCCTCTACGGCCCGCTCCCCGATCAATCGTCACTGAAAGACGCGATGGTCGCGATGCTCCGCAATATTCACCAACACTTCGGCGACCGCCCGCAAATCGGCAGCCTATTTCAAACTCACGGCAGCGATTCGCTCGCAACTTTCTTCACGCTCACCGCGAAAAATCAGGGCGGCAAACACATCGCGGGACTGGTGATCGTTGCCATGCCAAATGGCAGCAAACCAGCGGCAGGAGTGATCTACGATGACGCCAATCAGTTCAGCAAAACTCTGAATCCGATGATGAAAAAGTTAAACGAAGTGTGGCACGTTGATACGACTCCCGGATCAGCCTCGGGCGCAGCGGCGCCAGCAAAAGTAGCTCCGGTTGCGGAGTTGCACCAAACCACATTTCCCGATAATAGCGGCACGATCGGTTTGCCCACCGGATGGAAAATTATTGGTGGCCGTGGCGGCGCCGTAGTCGTCTCCGGCCCCAACGGCGAAATCGAGCGCCTATCCCAGATTCACGCCTTCCTGGATCCGTCCACTCCGCAGGGACAGAAAATGATTCAGTTCGAGACGCAAAATGGCCGCCGACCCTTACCGGACCAGTTCACGGCGTATCCGTACGGGCGGGACCTGGTCGAATCGTTTCGGGCATATCTGCAACAAGCTAGCCAGCGTTCCAATATTCCGACGCCGACGTTCACCGTCACCAGCACCACGAAAGTCGCGCCGAGCCAGAATTCGCTCGGAGGTCTATCGATTGTGGCTGATTTGGACCTGCATGATGGCTCCGGAATGCGCACCGCGCTTTTCGAGCTTTCGCCCATGAAGCGCATCGACCCTTCGGGTTGGAGCGTCATCACCACGACGATCAGCGTTCCCAAGAAATTCGCGCAGGCAGAATGGCCCACCATGCTGGCTGTGGCGAACAGCATGAAACAAAATGGCGCAGTAATTCAGGCGCAAACTCAGCAGACCATCAACCACATCCACGCCATTGGCGCAGCCTCCAAGGCGCAAGCCGATGCCGCGCACGCCGCAAATGACGCCCACAATGCCAGCGTCGAAGCGCATTGGGACAACATGGCCCGGGCCAGCAAGAGCTTCCAGGAGTACACGCTCGATCAGTCCGTGATTGTGGATAAAAGCACCGGCGAGCACGCAACTGCTTGGAATCAAACGGCCGATTTGCTGGTGAAGGCCGATCCGAACCGGTTTCAGTACGTGCCGAACAAAGACCTTCTAAAGGGCGTCGACTACTAGCCAACCGCAAATCACTACTAACGTAGTTTTTGCGTCGATGAAGTACTAGAACTAGACCGCCTTTTGGCCTGACAGAAATCCGCCTGCGCCTACATTTCTTGCTGGACACTTCCCGTCTGAATGTGGTAAATAACGAGCCGTCAATAAGTTAGCTGGGCCCCGGGATTTTTTCCCACCTGTATTTGCATCCAACAGGCTTAGTAGAGCATCTCAGACTTTGGGGGCAGTTCCCTGAAAGTCGAAAGGGTAGGTACAGTTATATGCTACGGCAATCCGTTGAAACTTTAGGAGTACGTCCGACTGGCTGGGCGGCATTGAACCGCGATCCGCAGGAAGATAAGGTGGAATTCACCTGTCCTCATTGCGGCATCGTTGGCGCAAAAAATGCGCGGCGCGAGCGGTCATTGTATCGTTTCACTGACGGCTTCCTGCAGGATTTGCAGGGCGAAGTAACCGTGTGCCGCGGCTGCAAGCGCTCCATGCGCGTTGTGCCCATCGTAATGCTGCACGATCAGGACGAAAAAAAGCGCTTTGAAGCTGTGTTTGCAACCGAGCTTCAGCCGACAACCACTTAATTCAATAACTTTTTTCGTCAGACAATAACGTCATCAATAGAAAGGCCGGTCCCGCGAATGGGGTCGGCCTTTTGTTTTTGGCAGGTATCAGAATTAGCGTGGGCGCGTCTTCAGGTCGGCTTCTTTCCAAAATTTCTCCCATTGCCAAATGTGAGGACTCTTGTCCAACACGCGATAGCCCAACTGGTGTGCCAGCATCAGAATCTGCCCGCGATGGTGCGCCTCGTGCGCGAACATATATGTAAACATGGTTCCGCCGGCGCGCCACGTCGGCATCCAACTATCACGATAAAACTTTGTGACGCGGCGATGCGGCGCGGCCGAAAGCGCGTCCTTAAGCATAAGCAAACATTGCGCGGCGCTTTTTCGGTGCGCGGCGGCAGCCTGCTTCATCGTGCAGCGATAAGGATTGAGTGGCGGCGGACACTTCAGATGCGGCGCGGAACCCTTCAACCATTTCAGACGTGCGTTATGCACGTGCGCGAAAATGGCTGCGATTGTCCGGCCGCCGGCCTTTGTTCCGGGCAGCTGCATGCGCCACGCCAGAGGATCCAGAAGTTCAAGGATAAGCTGATTCATCGCGTCGTTGGCCGCATAAGTTTCTAGCAACGTATCGCGAATTTCAGCAAGCGCTTCGGGGGATTGCAGTGCCATGCAAGCTCCATAAATCTCGCGCATCGTAAATCCGCTTCCACTCTCAGCGCAATGAATTTGTAGGCGAATCCCGGGAACGCCAATCTCCCGATTGGCGGTTTTTCCGATTTGTGCATTTATCTCAGACTTGCATTGCCGCCTCGCCCACAGCAAAATAGCCACGCCCACTAGGAGGCTCGTGAATGGCTGAGCGAATGAAGATTCAGATTTATGGCCAGACATATTATATGCAAGGCGATCTGGACACGGCATACGTCGAAGACCTTGCGAAATATGTGGACGCGAAAATGGCCACCGTCGCCGAGGAAACTAAAACCGTGGATTCCGTGCGCGTCGCCGTCCTGGCGGCGCTTTCCATCGCGGACGAGCTGCACACGCTGCGCCGCGGTCAGCAGGATATGAAAGGCGCTCTGCGCGATCGCACAGAACGCTGCCTGAATTTAGTCGAGCGCGCGCTGAAGCAAACTGCCTAGCCGGCCGGTTACCACTTACATTGTAACCATTTACCTCCCCAGCGCGTCTGGAGTACACTGTACATCCGCTTCCTGACGCCCGGCATCTATTTAGCTAAGGCGCAGGATCGGTACAGTACGTCAGCTATGCAGCAAGACCGCACAATCCGAGCCGCAAAATTCGGCGTCATCCTCGCCGCGCTTCTGCTCGTGCTTGCGTTGGTTGGAAGCACCGCCTGGCATAATCACAGCGGTGAATCCAGCGCGAATTGCCAGACCTGCCATCTGAGCCATCAGACGGCAACGTCATATCTTGTCGCAGCAAATGTTTCGGCGCCGGTTGCCATCGGCATCACTGCTTTGCCGGTGGATACCACCCGAGTTGCAGGACCTGAAATCCCCTTCAATATTTCCCGAGCCCCTCCGATCGCGTAATTTCTTTGCGGTTTTCCCCTGGGCCTGGCAAGAAGCATCGTTGCGCGCCACTTGTGACGCAAACGCTTTCATGAATTCCGCTTCTCGTGCAGCGTCCACTCGCTTTTCATTCAATGATTTCTTTACTGGAGGCAGAAAGTTGCCATGAGTTCTCTACATGGGTTTGTAAAACGTAAGAATACTCTCGCCGTCAGTCTCGGCATTGCGCTGGCGATCTTCGCAATTATTCCGCAGCAAGCTCGCGGGCAAAGCGCTCCCACGCGGATCACGCTGGATCAAGCCATCGATCTCGCGCTGAAGCACAGCCATACGCTGCTGGCGTTGCGCACTACCATCCTGCAAAACCAGGCGCAGGAAATCACGGCCAACTTGCGCCCGAATCCAACGATCAACGGCGACGCGCAGTTTATTCCTCTCTTCAACCCGAGTAATTTCACATCAACTTATTTGGACAATGACGCGCAGTTCGATCTTGGTATCGGCTATCTCTTCGAGCGCGGACTGAAACGCCAGCACCGGCTGGCGGCGGCAAAAGATGCGACGGCTGTCACCACCGCGCAGGTGTCGGATGCCGAGCGCACCCTCTCGTTCAATGTCGGAACGCAATTTATCAATGTGCTTCTCGCGCAATCCACGCTCGATCTTGCCGAGCAAGACGTCAAAAGTTTCCAGCAGACCGTGGATATTGGACAAGCGCAATACAAGGCCGGCGCGATCAGCGAAGGCGACTTCCTGAAAATTAAATTGCAATTGCTGCAGTTCCAGAGCGACGTTGCCGCCGCAAAACTCGCCAAGGTGCAAGCGCTTTCGGCGCTTCGCAATTTCCTGGGCTTCGCGGCCGTACCGGATAACTACGACGTACAAGGGGATCTGGAATATCAACCAGTGCACACCGGTATGGACGACCTGAAAGCGCTGGCGCTTCGCACGCGTCCCGATGTCCGCGCCGCGCAATTAGGCGTGACTGCGGCACAGAGTCAGGAATCGCTCGCCGAAGCCAACGCCAAGCGCGACGTTACCGCCTCCATCAATTACACCCACGTGGCGGACGTAAATTCAGTTTCAATTTTTGGCAGCATACAAATACCGATCTTCGACCGCAATCAGGGCGAAATCGCGCGTACCAAATTCGCCATCACACAGTTTCAGGAACAAAACATTGCGGCCGCCGAGCAGGCGCTTTCAGACGTCGTGAGCGCTTACGAAGCTTTGCACACCAACGATCAAATCATCGTTCTCTACCGCAGCGGATTTCTGGACGATTCCAAGCAATCGCGCGACATCAGCGAGTACGCCTACCATCGCGGCGCCGCGAGTCTGATGGATTATCTCGACGCCGAACGCACTTATCGCGCCAACGAACTTGCCTATCGCCAGGCGCTGGCCAGCTACATGCTCGCGCTCGAGCAATTGCGCGATGCCGTGGGTACAAGGATTATTCCGTGACAATCCATTGCCGGCGAATCACAAGTGAACTTTTGGACGTTTCCAAGCAATCGCGGGACATCAGCAATTACGCCTATCGGCGCGGCGCCGCGAGTTTGATGAATTCTCTCGACGCCGAACGAACTGAATAAGCTTTACAAGGACCTTGCCATGAAAATAAAACGATCCGTTGCCGTCAAGTCACAATTCAAAACAACCTCCGCGCGAACTTTCTCTTTCGCCGGCGCATTCACAACGGCGTGTCTGGTGGCCGCGCTCTGCGCCGGATGCGGCTCCGAGGATAAATCCGCCTCGCAGATGACCTCCTACACCAGCGGAGAGACCGCGTCGGAAACCGCGAATCTTTTCTCCGTGCCGCAGGACCAAATGGCGCACGTGCAGGTTGTGCCCGTCCAGAAAATAAAATTGCCGCGCGTTCTTCGCTTAACCGGCACGGTCACTTACAACTTGTTCAAGACCACGCCGGTCTTCACCGCTGTCGGCGGTCCGGTGCACGAAATTCTTGTCGCGCCCGGCGAAATCGTCAAAGCCGGCCAGCCGTTGCTCACCGTCAATAGCCCGGATTATTCGCTGCTCCGTTCCGGCTACATGAAAGCGCGCGACACGGCCGAACTTACCGAGAAAAATCTCAAGCGCGCGCAGGATCTTTACGAACACCACGCCATTGCGGAACGTGATTTGGAACAGGCTGTATCGGATCGCGCGCAAGCCGAAGCCGACCTGCAATCCGCCGACGCCGGCCTCAAGGTCCTTGGAATTAACGATCCCGAAGCGTTGCTGAAAGCTCCGGCGTCTTTTCAAGTGCCGTTACTTTCTCCGGTGGCCGGCGAAATCACGGATCGCCTCGTCGGTCCGGGACAATTACTGGCCGCGGGCGCAACGCAGTGCTTCACAATTTCAGACATGTCCACCGTGTGGGTTTTGCTGAACGTATATCAGGGCGACATGGCCTACGTGCAGACCGGTGACACCGTTGATATCACCACCGATTCCTATCCAGAAGTTTTTCACGGCCGCGTCTCCTACATCGCGCCTGCGCTCGATCCCACTACTCGCACTTTGCAGGCGCGAATCGTCACCGATAATCCCGGCCACAAGCTGAAGAACAATATGTATGTGACGGCCACTGTGCAGGCGGGCGGGATTTCCGATGCGCTGGTGGTGCCGGATGCTGCTGTGCTGCGTGATACAGAAAACCAGCCGTTCGTCTATGTTCAGGATACGAGCAAAACCAACCAGTTCGCGCGCCGCCTGGTAACGCTCGGCGACACCACCAACGGCCATACGCAAATCACCACCGGAGTGAAAGAAGGCGAGCACGTCGTCGGTGATGGCGCGCTCTTCCTGCAATTTAAGAATTCGCTGCAGCACTAATCATTGCAGCACTAATTTTTCTAAGAGGTCTTGTAATGCGAGCTCGGGGGCTACAGCAATGATCCATAGGATAGTTCAATTCGCGCTGCGCCAACGCTTCATGGTGCTAATGATCACGTTGTTGATGGTCATCGCCGGCGCAATCTCATTTCAGAAAATGCCGGTTGACGCCTACCCGGATCTTTCTCCGCCGCTCGTCGAACTCATCACGCAGTGGCCCGGCCACGCCGCAGAAGAAGTTGAGCGTCTAACGACGCAACCGCTCGAGCTTGCAATGAACGGTACGCCAAACCTCGTGGTGATGCGTTCCATTTCGCTCTACGGTCTGAGCGACGTAATTCTCACCTTTCAAGACGGCACCGATCCTTACTTCGCGCGCAACGTCGTTTTCCAAAGAATTTCTGACGCGACTCTACCTACCGGTGTGACGCCCAGCATGGCTCCGCTGTTCAGTCCCAGCGGCCTCGTTTACAGATATGTGCTGGAAAGTCCTGATCGCTCCGCGCAGGAATTGCACACCATCGAAGACTGGGTCGTGGAGCGCGCCTATCGCGGCGTGCCCGGCGTAGCCGACGATTCCGGCTTCGGCGGCACTACCATGCAGTATCAAGTGCTGCTGGATCCTTCCCGGCTTTACAACTATCACATTCCGCTGGTGCAGGTAATCAACGCGCTTTCCATCAACAACGCCAATACCGGCGGCGGTTTCTATTCGCAGGGCGGACAATTTTATTACGTTCGCGGCCTCGGCCTACTGCAAACCGTCGAGGATATCGACTCGGTTGTCGTCGGCAGTGCGAATGGCGCGCCGGTGCGTATCAAGGATATCGGTCACGTGGAAATTGGCCACGCGCCGCGCCTTGGCGAATTCGGATTCATGAAAACGGACGACGCCGTCGAAGGCGTCATCCTAATGCGTACGGGCGAGCAAACACAAAATGTTCTGAAAGGCGTCGAGCAGAAAACTATCGACCTCAACAACGGCATTCTGCCGCCAGACGTAAAAGTCCGCCCCTATTACGACCGCAGCGATCTCGTCCGCATCACCACGGACACGGTGGAAGGAAATCTTCTTCGCGGAATGATTTTCGTCCTGGTCATCTTGATGTTTTTTCTGGTAAGCGTACGCGCCGCGGTCATCACTGCTCTCACCATTCCGCTGGCGCTGCTATTTGCATTTATTTTCCTGCACTTAACTGGAGAAGCCGCAAATCTTCTCAGCATCGGCGCGATCGACTTCGGAATCATCATTGACGGCACCATCGTCATGGTCGAAAACATTTACCGCGAACTCGGCGAGCGCTACGGCACGGACTACAAATTGCACGAAGTAATCCTGCTGGCCGCGCGCGACGTTGACCGTCCGATTTTTTATTCCGTCGCAGTCATCATTGCAGGGTACCTTCCGATTTATGCGCTCACCGGGCCCGCCGGAAAATTGTTTCATCCTATGGCGGATACGATGGCGTTCGCGCTTCTCGGCGCACTCCTGCTGACGCTCACCCTCGTGCCGGTGCTGGCCTCCTACTGGTTTAAGAAAGGCGTGAAGGAATATCGCAACTTCGTTTACGAATGGATCAAGAGTTTTTACGGAGGCATGCTCGGCTGGTGCTTGCGTCACGCGAAAACGACCATGCTTCTGGCCACTCTCGTATTCGGCGCAACTTTACTTCTTGTCCCTGCAATCGGCGGCGAATTCATGCCGCACTTGGACGAAGGCGCCATCTGGGTCCGCGCTACGATGCCGTACACAATTTCATTTGAAGAAGCCAGCGCGTTCGCGCCAAAAATTCGCGACCTGCTGAAAGAATATCCGCAGGTCACCATCGTCGCTTCGGAATTGGCGCGTCCCGATGACGGCACCGACCCCACAGGATTTTTCAATTGCGAATTTTATGTGGGCTTGCTTCCCTACGGCGATGCCTCCTGGAAAACAGGATCGGTTCACAACAAAGCAGAACTGACCGAAGCAATTCAGAAACGCCTCGATTCCTTTCCGGGTGTGATTTTCAACTTCAC
>DATBYL010000276.1:0-2869 GCA_036513735.1 Candidatus Acidiferrales bacterium | reverse complement strand
CGTGCGGCACGGATTTAAAAGTTTGGAAGCGTGGATATCACGCGAAAATGATTACGCCTCCTGCGGTTTTCGGGCACGAACTGGCGGGAGATATTATTGCGGTTGGCACGGCGGTGAAAGGATTCCGAGTGGGCATGCGAGTTGTGCCTGCGAATTCGGCTCCTTGCGGCGCGTGTTTCTTTTGCGCGAAGGGGCAATCGAACCTTTGCGAAGACTTGCTTTTTAATAATGGCGCGTACGCGGAATATATTCGGATTCCGGGGCGAATCGTGCGGCGAAATTTGTTGGAAATTCCCGCGAAAGTTTCGTATACAGATGCGGCGCTGATCGAGCCGCTGGCTTGCGTCTTGCGCGGGATTCACGAAACGGGCGTGCATCTTGGCGATACCGTCGCGGTGATTGGTTGCGGCCCGATTGGATTGCAATTTATTCGGATGCTGACGGCGAAGGGTGCGCACGTGATTGCCGTGGCGAAGCGGCCGAGTCAGGTGGAAGCGGCGTTAGGAATGGGCGCGGAGTCTGCGATTGATGTGAGCGGTGTTGCGGATCCCGTCGCGAGTGTTCGCGAATTGACAGAAGGCGCGCGCGGAGTTGACGCGGTGATTGAAGCCGCTGGCGTTCCGCAGACTTGTCAGTGGGCTTTGCAGATGGTGCGTCACGGTGGGACGGTGCAGCTTTTTGCGGGCTGCGCTCGAAATGTGAAAATGGAAATCGAGCCTGCGGAATTGCATTATTCGGAAATTACGATCAAATCGAGTTTTCATCACACGCCGCATTTTATGCGCGAGGCGCTGGCGGAAGTGGCGCGCGGAGACGTTCGCGCAAGTGATTTTGTAACCGGTGAATCACGGCTGCGGGATTTGCCGCGCGTGTTTGAACAGATGAAGAACCGCAACACGCAAATCAAAACAGCGATTATTCCCTGAGAGCTTTTTTTGGCGCCCACCTATGCAGACCTGGATGTAGCACGCGAACTGCCGCCGGATTTTTGTTCGGTCGCGGATGCGGAACGGTATACGCGCCGATTAGCGACGGGGCATTACGAAAACTTCAACGTAGTTTCCTGGCTGCTTCCGAAACGCCTGCACCAACATTTTTATAACCTTTACGCATATTGCCGTTGGGCGGATGATCTTGGCGACGAAGTTGCCGATCCGCAGCGCGCGCTGGAACTTTTGAATTGGTGGGAAGAAGAATTGCGTGCGTGTTATGCGGGCAAGCCGAAGCATCCTGTTTTCATTGCGTTAGCTGGAACGATTCGCTCTTGCGAAATTCCTATCGAGCCGTTTGCGGATTTGCTGGTGGCGTTTCGTCAGGACCAGACGGTGAAGCGCTACGCGACGTGGGACGAAATGATTGGATATTGCCGCTATTCGGCGAATCCGGTCGGGCGGCTCGTGCTTTATTTGTGCGGATATAAGGATGCGGAACGTCAGCGGCTTTCGGATGCGACGTGTACGGCGTTGCAGCTTGCAAATTTCTGGCAAGATGTTTCGCGCGATTTGAAAATCGGGCGGATTTATATTCCGTTGGATGCTTTGCGCGCGCATGGATTGGAATTTGCGGATATTGAAGCGCGGAAATTTAGCGAGAAGTATGCATCGCTGATGAGGGATTTGGTGGCGCGAACGCGAGTGTTGTTTGCTGAGGGCATGCCGCTCGCTGCGAGTGTTGCTCCGGATTTGCGCGTGGATATTGAAATGTTTAGCCGCGGCGGGATTGCCGTGCTGGATGCGATTGAGCGCGCGGGATACAACACGATCGAGAAACGGCCGTCGATTGGGAAAACTACGCAGGCGATGTTGCTGGGGCGCGCCCTGATTGGACGGATGCGAACGGTGGGGCCTGCGCGCGAGGCTGAAGATAGCGGAGATTCTGCGAAACATTTAACGGGTGGCGGAGATCGTCATGTTGCGGCGCGAGTGGCGACGCCTGAAGCAGTGGATGCTTCGTATGACGAATGCAAACGCGTTGCGCGCGAATCGGCGAGCAATTTTTATTATGCGTTTTATTTATTGCCGGAGCAGAAGCGGCGAGGGCTTTGCGCGCTGTACGCATACATGCGGCTAGTGGATGACGCCGCGGATGAGCCGGGAGATGTGGCGAGCAAACAGCGAGGGCTTTCGCGCTGGCGAGCACTGACGGACGCGGCGTATGCGGGCGAAACTTCGGGGCACGCAATTCTTCCGGCGTTTGCGGATACTTGTTCGCGATATTCGATTCCAGCGCGATATTTTCACGATTTAATTTCCGGCGCGGAAATGGATTTGACGGAGCCGTCGTATGCGACATTCGATCGGCTGCGAGAATATTGTTATCGCGTGGCTGGAACTGTTGGATTGACGTGCATTCACGTTTTTGGATTTCGAGATCAACGCGCGCCGGATGTGGCGGAGCGATTGGGAATTGCGTTCCAGCTGACAAATATTTTGCGCGATTTGCGAGCGGACTATGAGATGGGGCGCGTTTATTTGCCGCAGGAGGATTTGGATCGCTTCGGAATTCGCGCGGAAGAACTCGCGGGGCCAGTTTCACCACGCGTTGTGGAGTTGATGGAATTTGAAGCGGAGCGTGCGTGGAAATTTTACGAAGAAGGCGCGGAAATTGTTGGACTGGTGGAACGGGACAGCCGCGGAGCGCTTTTCGCGCTGGCGCGAACGTACAGCAGTTTATTGGCGGCGATTGAAGCGTGCGACTTCGACGTGTTCAGTTCGCGCGTGCGGTTAAAGACGTCGGAAAAGTTCGGCATTCTGGTGCGGGCGCAGCTTGGCGCGTGGTCGGAGGCGCATGTCCTCGAAAAGCGTGATCGTGATCGGCGGCGGACTGGCAGGACTATCCGCGGCCGTCGCGCTGGCTGAAGCGGGATACC
>DATBYL010000275.1:0-2546 GCA_036513735.1 Candidatus Acidiferrales bacterium | reverse complement strand
CGACAGGCAAGTTTTCGTCAATCAACGCGTTGGGGCCGTGCTTCATTTCGCCAGCGGGATATCCTTCCGCGTGGATGTACGAGATCTCTTTCAGCTTCAAAGCGCCTTCCAGCGCCATCGGATAATGAATTCCGCGTCCGAGGTACAGGAAATCCGAGTATCGGAATAATTCTCGCGCAAGATTTTCGTAAATTCCGGCTTCGTCGCCCTGAAGAATTGTTTCCATTTTGTGCGGCAGGCGAGTCAGTTCCTGCATCAGATTTTTCGCGCAATCAACCGTGACCGTCTTTCGTACCTGCGCCAGATAAAGACTGACCAATGTGAGGGCGGCGAGTTGTCCGGTGAACGCTTTTGTTGACGCCACTCCAATTTCCGGGCCGGCATGCGTCAGAATTGTGCCGCTCGCCTCGCGCGTAATCATCGAGCCTTGCACGTTGCAAATCGCCAGCGTCTTCGCGCCTTTTTGCTTGGCTTCGCGCTGCGCCGCAAGCGTGTCCGCCGTTTCGCCGGACTGGCTGATGCAAATCGCAAGTGTCTTGGGCAGAACGATTGGATCGCGATAGCGGAATTCGCTGCCGTAATCAACTTCCACAGGCAGGCGCGCAAGGCGCTCGATCATGAATTTCCCGGCCAGTCCCGCGTGCCAGCTTGTTCCGCAGGCAATAATTTTTACGCTCTCAAGATCCTTGAATTCCTGCTCGGTGATGTCCATCTCATCCAGAAAAACTTTTCCTGAATCAAGAGAAATGCGGCCGGTCAAAGTATCCCGCACGGCGCGCGGCTGCTCAAAAATTTCCTTCTGCATGAAATGTTTGAAGCCGCCCTTTTCCGCCATGATCGGATCCCAGGTAATGTGTTGCACGGCGCGCTGCACCGGGCGCCCCTCAAAATCCATTGTGCGCACACCTTGCGGAGTGAGCACAACCATATCGCCATCGGCCATGAAGAAAATATCGCGCGTGTGATACAGCACGGCGGGAATATCGCTGGCCACAAAATATTCGCCCTGGCCAAGCCCGATTACCGCCGGAGGTCCCCAGCGCGCGGCAACAATTTTATTTTTATCGTGCGTGGAAAGTATGGCCAGCGCATAGACTCCGTGAAGATGCTTCACAGTTTTGCGCACCGCATCTTCAAGCGGCCCGCCATCCTTCATATATTTTTCCACCAGATGGGCGACAACTTCCGTATCCGTTTCCGTTACAAATTTGTGTCCCTCGGCAACGAGCTGCTTTTTCAGCTCCATGTAATTTTCAATAATTCCGTTATGCACCACGACGATATTGCCGGTGCAATCGCGATGCGGATGGGCGTTTTCTTCAGTCGGACGTCCGTGCGTGGCCCAGCGTGTGTGACCCAGTCCGTAAGTACCATCAAGAGGAGACAGACGAATTACTTCTTCAAGGTTGCGGAGTTTTCCCGAAGCGCGGCGAATATCCATTTTGCCGTCGGCGTCCACCACGGCGATTCCGGCGGAATCGTAGCCGCGATATTCCAGGCGGCGAAGCCCGTCAAGAATAAGGGGCACAACTTTTTTAGGGCCGATGTATCCAACTATTCCGCACACGAGAGAATCTCCAGTTTTGCATTGTTGCGCACAGACGCGCAGAGCAGAACAATTCGTTCGACAAATAGCGTAACACAACGGCGCGGCCAAACCGTGGCCGCCGCCTTCCGGAAGTTCCTTACGTTAAACGGGGGACTAGCCGATAATTTCAAAGCGGCATTCTTCGATTACCGGATTCGTCAAAACTTCTTTGGCGATGCGCTCGACTTCGGCGTGGGCTTCCTCGCGCGTCACTCCATCCAGGTCCAGCACAAAAAATTTGCCCTGCCGAACTTCGCGCACTCGAGCGTGACCGAGCGATGCGAGCGCGTGCTGAATTGTTTTACCCTGCGGATCGAGGACGGTAGTTTTCGGCATCACCCAGACATGTGCTTTCATGCGATCAGTATATCAAGAGCGGCGGCCAACTTCCGAATTCTGATTTCAATTCGAGAATTAACGACTCGATTTGCGCGCCGCGCGGATTATGTTAGTCTCCGCCCATCGGGGCATGGTCAACTTCTACTTGGAGGTGTTTCAGCGATGATTTTGGGTATGTCGTTATCAACGTATACGACCCTACACGTTGTGCTGAGCCTGATCGCGATTTTCACCGGTTTCATCGTGGTGTTTGGACTCTTCGCCTCGAAGAAAATGGGCGGTATGACCGCGATATTTTTGCTGACTTCAATTCTAACGAGCGCCGGAGGGCTCCTTTTTCCCAATAATCACATTACGCCGGGCATCATCACAGGAATTATTTCTCTTGTTGTGCTGCTGATCGCGATCATCGCGCGCTACGCGCTTCATCTCTCCGGCGCATCGCGCGGAATTTACGCGGTCAGTGCCGTGTTCGCTCTGTATCTGAATTTCTTCGTATTAGTTGCGCAGGGCTTTATGAAAGTTTCGTTCCTGCATTCCCTCGCGCCGACGCAAAAAGAACCGCCGTTTTTTATCGCGCAGGGAATTGCCCTCGTGCTCTTCATCGTGTTCGGCGTTA
>DATBYL010000274.1:0-9574 GCA_036513735.1 Candidatus Acidiferrales bacterium | reverse complement strand
AATTCCTTTCGGAGAGTGTACTTCTCTCCGTCATAGCGGGAACATTGGGATTCTTGCTCGCGTTTTGGGGCGTGCGTCTTTTGCGAATCATCGCTCCGCCCGGCACTCCCCGGCCGAATGACATAAGCTTGAATTGGCTGGTGCTCGGTTACACGATGGGAATTTCATTCGTGGTCGGAATTCTGTTTGGCCTGACACCTGCGCTCCGGCTCACAAGCGCTCGGCTGAATCCGTCGCTCAAAGAATCGGGCGCAGGAAATTTCGGAGGTATCTTTTCACGTCGCCCGCATCGCGCGCGCGGCCTGCTCGTCATATCGGAAATTGCGCTCGCGTTTATCCTGGTGACCGGGTCAACGCTCGCCATTCGCAGCTTTGAAAAATTACTTCACGTCGATCTCGGCTACCGCACCGATCACATCCTCACCATGACCGTGAAATTGAGTTCTGCGTCGTGTCCGAAAATGGAAGTGTGCACGGCCAATTTGAATCGCGTAATCGAGAAGACGCGCGCGCTCCCCGGCGTCGAAGCAGCCGCGATCTCGAGTGGACGCCCGTTCAGTATTATCTTTTCCTCGAGCGCGTTCGAGATCGAAGGAGCGCCGCAGTCTTCGATTTCTTCAGACGACTTCGTGGTTTCGCGGATCGTCACGCCGGAATATTTTCATGCCATGGGAATACCGTTGATGGCCGGGCGTTCGTTCTCCTCAGCGGACGTCAAGAATTCAGTTCGCGTTGCGGTGGTGAATGAAGCGATGGCTTACGATCGCCTTTCCGGGAATCCGATTGGCAAGCGATTTAGGTCAGGATGGTCTCGTGACAATTGGATTGAAGTCGTCGGCGTAGTGAAAAACACACGCGACATGAGCGCCTCGCAGCGTCCGCGGGCCGCATACTACACTCCGCTAACTCAGGGCGAAATTATTCCCGATACCACTCTTCTGGTGCGCACGGCTGCAAATCCGATGTCCATCGCATCGGCAGTGCGCGAACAAGTTTGGTCCGTGGACAAGAGCGCTCCAATCTCTGAGATGGAAACGATGGAGCAGGTCGTGTCGAACCAGGTTGCCGAGCCGCGCTTCCAGACACTTCTCTTAACTACGTTCGCCGCGCTCGGGCTTGCGCTCGCGCTTGTCGGAATTTACGGCGTGATCTCTCACGCGATGAGCCGGCGCACGCACGAAATTGGCGTGCGCATCGCACTTGGCGCTCAGCGCCGCGATATTCTCCGGCTGGTTCTCGGCGAGGGAATGATTATCTCCGCCGTAGGGATCGCGATTGGAATCGGCGCCGCACTGGGAATGACGCGTGTATTGCGTACCATGCTGTTCGAGGTGACCCCTACAGATCCGGCGACATATGTTGGTGTCACATTTTTAATTGCGGCGGCGGCGCTCGCGGCGTATTACGTGCCGGCGCGGCGAGCGGCGCGCCTGGATCCAATGGTCGCACTTAGGAATGAGTAGCGCCAAATTGTCGCGCAACCGTCACTAACGTCCGCTCGCATCAAAACACTCAGACGACGTATACTCCTATGCTGCGGCGCGTAGCTTCGTCCGCATGACGTAAATTAATTTCAGAAAATTCCTTGCGCGAGTGTTTGGGAGTATTCGCGGGAAGAACGAGGTCGTTGCGTTGGCCAGCCCTGCTCTGGAGTCAAAAATTAATCGGGATTCCGCGGATTTTGCGAAGAACACGCGCTCGCTTGTGGACCTGCTGACTGAAATTAAAAATCAGGAGCAGCAAATTTCCGAAGGCGGCGGCGCGAAGGCTATCGAGTCTCAACATAAGAAGGGACGACTGACCGCGCGGGAACGTATTGCGAAATTAATTGATCCCAACACAACTTTCTTTGAACTGGGAATTTACGCCGCTTACGAAATGTATGAGGAGTGGGGCGGCGCGCCTGCTGCGGGAACTATCACGGGACTTGCGCGCGTTTCCGGACGGCTGGTGATGATCATCGCGAATGACGCTACGGTGAAAGCCGGCGCATTTTTCCCGATGACCGCCAAGAAAGTGATTCGCGCGCAAAATATTGCGATTGATAATCGGATTCCGACTCTATATCTGGTCGATTCGGCGGGAGTTTTTCTTCCGTTGCAGGAAGATGTGTTTCCTGATACCGACGATTTCGGGCGCGTGTTCCGAAATAACGCTGTGATGTCCGCGATGGGAATTCCGCAAATCGCGGCGATCATGGGAATGTGCGTGGCGGGCGGCGCGTATCTACCGGTGATGTGCGACCAACTTTTAATGACGGACGGCTCCGGACTTTTTCTTGCCGGGCCCGCGCTGGTGCAAGCCGCCATCGGACAAAAAGTTTCCGCGGAAGAATTGGGTGGCGCGGAAATGCACGCGCAAATCAGCGGCACCGTGGATTTCCGTGAACCGAATGACGAAGCCTGCATCGAGCGTCTTCGGTCGCTGGTGGATAAAATGGGTCATCACGGCGACGGGCCATTCGATCACAAGCCATTGGAGAAACCGAAATTTCCTGAGGAAGAAATCTACGGCGTTTTCACAAATGCTCCGGGAAAACAATACGATATGCGCGACGTGATCGCGCGCGTGGTGGATGGCAGTCGCTGGGACGAATATCGTCCGGAGCATGGCGCAACTGTTCTGTGTGGATATGCGCGGATTGGCGGATGGGCGGTTGGAATTGTTGCCAATCAAAAGATGCATGTGAAAACTATTGATCCCGTCACTGGCCAGCCGCGCATGGAATTCGGTGGCGTGATTTACACTGAGGCGGCGGAAAAAGCGGCGCGATTTATTTTGGATTGTAATCAGCATCTGATTCCGCTGATTTTTCTGCACGACGTGAACGGTTTTATGGTCGGCAAAGAAGCCGAATGGAGCGGGATTATTCGCGCCGGCGCAAAAATGGTGAATGCGGTGTCCAATAGCGTGGTGCCGAAAATTGCCGTGATCTGCGGAGGAAGTTTTGGCGCCGGACATTATGCGATGTGCGGCAAAGCGTACGATCCGCGATTTGTTTTTGCGTGGCCGACGGCGCGATATGCGGTGATGGGTGGAGACGCGGCGGCTGGGACGCTCGTCGAGATTCGCATTAAACAACTGGAGCGCGAAGGCAAGAAGCTTTCTGACAAAGACAAGAAGGATTTGCGTGATTCAACACGCAAAACTTACGAGCATCAAACGGATCCACGCTATGCGGCTGCGCGGCTTTGGGTGGACGCGATTATTGACCCGGCGCACACACGCGAGGCGTTGATATGGGCGCTGGAAGCGGCGGCGCTGAATCCGGAAGTGAAAGAATTTAGGACGGGCGTTTTGCAGACGTGATGAGCAGGCGAAGCAAGCGACTGTGGTTCGGTTCTTGTTTAGCACCCGCTTCGGTAGCTGCCGGTCTCATCGCGGTTTGGCTGAACGACAGGCTGGCTCGTCCCGATGCGA
Organism: Candidatus Acidiferrales bacterium; assembly: GCA_036513735.1. Classification (GTDB taxonomy): domain Bacteria; phylum Acidobacteriota; class Terriglobia; order Acidiferrales; family UBA7541; genus DASTCZ01. The sequence goes on along the minus strand of DATBYL010000274.1, from coordinate 6,154 downwards.
ACGGGTTCATTGACCGTTCGGTGCCAATGTTCTTCATCATGTTTGGCTTTATGTTCTATGTGGGCGCCGCGTTCGCTCTCTGCGCGCTTGTGTCAACTGCAATCGATTACGAGAAATCGAAGCGAGGAAAAATTGCCGGAACCAATCAAAATAATCGAGTGTCCTAGAGACGCCTGGCAAGGCCTTGAGAAAAATATTCCGACGACGCGCAAAGTGGAATATTTACTCGCGCTCGTTAGTGCGGGCTTCCAGCACATCGACGCCGTGAGTTTTGTTTCCCCCAAAGTCGCGCAAATGGCGGACAGCGAGGAAGTGATGAAACAATTTCTCGCTTCCCTTCCGGCTGAAAAACCCGCAACGGAGATTATTGGAATTGTAGTGAATGAGCGCGGCATCGAGCGCGCGCTGGCAACTCCGGGCGTTACGACTCTTGGCTATCCTTATTCCATCTCGGCATATTTTCGGCGGGCGAATGCCAATATGTCCCGCGCTGAATCGCGCGCGCTGGTTGAGCATCTTCGCAAAGCTACGAAGGAAGCAAATCGCGATCACGTAATTTATATTTCCATGGCGTTCGGCAATCCTTATGACGAGCCGTGGGGGCCGGAACTTGTGGAGGACACACTTTTCTGGATGAAAGATATTGGCGTCAAAAGCGTTTCTCTCGCGGACACCGCCGGCACCGCGAATGCCGAACAGGTTGGGGCGCTCTATCGCGCGGTGAAAAATTGTGTGGCCGGAATTGAACTTGGCGTTCACTTGCACAGCCGTCCGGAAGACGCCGCTGCCAAAGTTGCCGCTGCTTACGAAGCTGGATGCCGGCGATTCGATGGCGCGCTTACGGGACTTGGCGGATGTCCATTTGCCGGCGACGATCTGGTCGGAAATATTCCGACCGAAACTGTTCTGGGAACGTTAGCAGCGCGCGGAGTGAATACCGGAATCACTCCGGCCGCTCTTGAGCCCGTTTTGAAATTGACGCAACGCATTCGCCGCGAATTTTCTACGTCTGAGGTAATTCAGTGAGCTACCAAACTTTAAAGCTGACTCACGAAGGCGCCGTCGCCACGATCACGCTGACACGTCCGGAAAAGCGCAACGCGATTTCCGCGCAGATGATCGAAGAACTTCTGGCGGCGTTAGCTGAAATTGAACACACCGCCGTGCGCGCCGTAATCATCACCGGATCGGGCAGCGCATTTTGCAGCGGCATGGATTTGGACGCGCTGAAAAACTTGGCGCAGCAATCCCCAACGCAAAATTTGGAAGATTCACGGCTCATGGCCACGATGTTTCGCCGGCTATGGGCGTATCCGAAACCGCTAATCGCCGCGGTGAACGGAGCCGCCATCGCCGGCGGCTGCGGCATCGCCACGCTTTGCGATTTCACGATTGCGGTTCCCGAAGCAAAATTCGGCTACACCGAAGTTCGCATTGGATTTATTCCTGCGATCGTTTCCGTTTTTCTGATCCGGCAAATTGGAGACAAGCGCGCACGCGATCTCTTGCTGACGGGACGCATTCTGACCGCTGAAGAAGCGAAACAAATCGGGCTGGTGAATCACATCGTCGAGCCTGACAAATTAATGGACGCAGCGCGCATTTATGCGGCGTCACTCGTCGAGTCGAGTCCGAGCAGCATCGAGCGCACCAAGCGCCTGCTGACGGAATCCGCGGCCGCTGAAGTGGACGCGGCGCTGGCCGACGCGATCGCGGAAAACGCGAGCATTCGCGCCACCGCTGACTTCCGCGAAGGGCTTTCGTCATTTCTGGAAAAGCGCCGGCCCGTCTGGCCGGGAAAATAGCGTCGCCGGGGAAATGACGCGCACCGCGAAGCTCTGCTAAACTTCTGCGCGAGCTTCCCGACAATAATAATGACCGACTTCCACGAAACAACTGTCCGAGTGCGTTACGTCGAAACCGACCAGATGGGCGTCGTCTACCATTCCAATTTCTTCGTCTGGTTTGAAATCGGCCGCGTGGAACTTTTCCGCGAGCTCGGCGTCGTCTACAAAGACATGGAAGAAAAAGACGATTGCTTCATCGTGGTCGGCGAATGCAAGTGCCGATTCAAGCGCCCCGCGCGTTACGATGACGTGCTTCGCGTACGAACGCGAATCGCCGAAGCTGGCAGCCGCAAAATAACTTTCGAGTACGAAATTGTGAATGCTGAATCTGACGAACTTTTGGCCACGGGAGAAACTGTCCACGTGATTTGCGATAAGCTCGGCCGCTCGAAATCGCTTCCCGACGCTTACAAAAAACTGTTCGGCGCCCGCAAGGGCGCGCAAGCCTCGATTGCAGTCGGCATTCACTCAGACAAATAAAAATGTCCACCACTCCTCTTTCAATCCAACTTGACGGGAATTCGCTGACTTTCATCCACGTTTATTCTGTCTCGCGAGTTTCACCGCCAGCACAACAAGCTCCAGCGAATGTCGCGCTTGCGCCGCACGCGCAGGAAAAAATGCTGGCTTCGCGCGCGGTAGTCGACCGCGTGGTCGTCTCCGGCAAAACCGCCTACGGCGTGAACACCGGATTCGGCGAGCTGGCTGAAGTTCGGATTTCGCAAGAACAAGTCCGCCAACTGCAATTGAATCTCGTTCGCAGCCACTGCTGCGGAGTTGGCGCGCCGCTCTCCGAAACTGAAACCCGCGTGATGATGCTTCTGCGAGCGAACACTCTCGCTAAAGGATTTTCCGGAGTTCGCCCGCTGATCGTCGAAACTCTTTGCGAAATGTTGAATCGAGGAGTGCATCCGGTAATTCCTTCGCAAGGTTCCGTGGGAGCGTCGGGAGATCTGGCACCGCTGGCGCATCTGGCTGCCGTTGTAATCGGCGAAGGTTTCGCAATTTTCAAAGGCGAACGTCTGCCGGGCGCTGAAGCTATGAAGCGCGCGGGAATCGCGCCGCTGGTTCTTGAAGCAAAAGAAGGCCTGTCATTATTGAATGGCACCCAAGGGATGCTTGCGCTAATTTCTCTGGCGCTGCGCGATGCACAAGCTCTCTGCGACGTTGCGGACATTGCCGCCGCACTCGCGCTCGACGCGCTTCGCGGAAGCCCTGCCGCGTTTGACGCGCGCATTATGTCCGCGCGTCCGCATCCCGGCGCTGCGATCACCGCGCGAAATATTGTTCGTCTGAACGAAGGCAGCCAGATTCGTGAATCGCATCGCAACGCGGAAAAAGATCCGCGCGTGCAGGACGCCTACAGTCTGCGCTGCACTCCGCAAGTTCACGGAGCCGCGCGGGATGTTTTGCTGAACGCGCAATCCATCGCGCAAGTCGAATTGAATAGCGCCACGGATAATCCGCTGGTGTTCGCTGATGGTTCCGGCGAAATTCTGAGCGGAGGAAATTTTCACGGACAGCCGCTCGCGATGATTGCGGACCAAATCGCGGTTGCGCTGGCCACAATCGCTGGAATTTCCGAGCGCCGTATCGCTTATATGACGAATCCGCAGACGAGCCTGCTACCGGCATTCCTAACGCGCAATCCCGGACTGAATTCCGGATTTATGATTCTGCAGGTTGCGGCGGCATCGCTTGCCAGCGAATTAAAAGCGATGTCCACGCCGCATTCCGTGGACTCCATTCCTACTTCCGGCGATCAAGAAGACTACGTGAGCATGGGCATGTCCGCCGCGCGCCGGCTGGCGCCGATGATCGCAAATCTTCAGCGGACTGTTGCTATCGAGCTGCTGGCGGCGTGCCAGGGCATCGACCTGCTTGCGCCACTTCGCACCGGTCCGGAATCCCAGCGCGCTGTTGATATTGTCCGCGCAGTTTCGCCGACGCTGGAGGCGGATCGGTCGCTTTCGGAAGATATTGAATTGGTGGCTAGCCAAATCCGCGATGGCGCTTTCGCGCTGGTTCTGATGCAAGACCCGAAGTCGTAGAGCACGTCTGAGGCGTGCCGGCCCACGTGCCACCTGTGCCGCGTTCTACGGAATTCCGTTCCCGCCAACGGGCGCTACTCCCAGTTTCTTGAATATCATTGGCCAATATTCTTTCAGCAAGGTAGTTCCGATCCCGAATCCGAAGCGAATTCCAGAGCGTTCAAACGTTTTGCCCGCAGTGCGTTCCGACGCCGGCAGATAAATATTTGCGATACTCTCGGCGCCAATTACTCCGATCACGCGGGACCAGTTGAAAGTTGATCGTCCAGAGTCTGTTCGCGTAATGATCTGGCGCGTTAACGCGTATTCCATTTTCTTTCGGAAACCTGGCCGCAGCGAAATAAAATACCGCGGGTCCTGATGCAGCCATGATGGAATCAAAAATGCCCCCAGAAAATTCGTGGAAGCGGAATTGGCCATCGCAGCGCCAAACCGTTTTCCGTACCCGCCCCATTCTTGTCCATATCCGGGGTAGGTATTTTCAAGCTGACGATATCCCGCAGTGATCGCCGCGCTTACCAAGGTCGAAGGAGCAATCGTCTCATCCAGAGACAATTTGAATTTCTGTTCGGGGCTGAGCGGCTTTAGAGTTGTGGCCAAGTCGGGGAAAAATATCGACCGGCGCGAAAGCAAACCGATCGTCTGGTCTGCCAATGGCGGAATTTGACGAGGCGTTGCCTGCGGCGCGGTTTGAGCTGGCCGCGTCTGGGAAGTTGATTGTCCCGCCGATTCTGGTGTGGCCGGAGCTTTCAAATCCGGAACTTGCCGCGCAGCTGCGGCGGCGCTCAATGCGAAAAACAAAAATGCCGAATATAAAATCGTCCTGGTCCAGCCGATATTGCGTGAACTCTTCTTTTCCTTGCTCTCCATCCAGCACCTTTCGTCGCAAGAGGGGTACGCGCCCGGTGCGTCACATAAGCGCTTCGATGCAACAGTCCGTCCTGTTGGATGCACGAGCGAACCTTTTCCGCTCCTTATGCCTCGATAATATCTTGAATCGTTTCCTAAAAGCCGGAACTGACTTATTGACACTTACAACCCCGTATCGCTAAGATTCGCGGACAAGAACAGCCGAGTTTTGTATATTTTCCGTGGCTGCACGGAATTTGATGCGAGTCTGGCGAAGATAGACGTGAACGAAGTCCGATTGGAAACCGCGAATAGGAGAATCCGCAAATGAAGACAATCACGAAAAGCTTGTTGGGAGCCTTCTTTGTCCTGTGCGTTTTTCTGCTGATGGGCGCCGACGGGAAAATTCTTGCCGCAAGTTCCGCGAGCGGAACAGGTTCCGGCGTACGCGCGCAGACTCCGGCCCCGCGAAAAAAACTGGTGGCCGTTTGTGATTTCGATTTCGCAACGGTGCAATCGTCTTCTTCGGCGATGTTCGGCAGCAACGTGGACGTCGGCAAAGGAATTTCGGATTTGTTGATCAACTATCTTCTGAAAGACGGCACCTATCGCGTGATCGACCGCGAGAACATTGACAAAATTCTGAAAGAGCAGAATTTCTCGAATAGCGACCGCGCGAATCCCGCGACGGCGGCGAAGATCGGCAAAATCCTCGGCGTAGACGCCATCATCGTCGGAAAAATTACGCAATTTGGAAGCGATAAGAAGACGACAAATGTCGGCGGTCTGGGCGGAGGACTCGGAAGACTTGGCGTTGGCGATGTCGGACATTCGAAGACAAAAGCGATCGTCGGCATCAGCGCGCACATCATAGACATTGATACCGCCGAGATTCTGGTTCCGGCGGAAGGTATGGGCGAATCGTCGCGCGAAAGCACTTCCCTGACCGGCGGTGGCGGCGGTTGGACTGGATTCGGCGGCGGAAATGTGAATTTTGGAGACAGCGGTTTTCAACAGACGATTATCGGCGAAGCGGTTAAAGCGGCGGTCACGCAGTTGAGCACCGAGCTTGTTGCCGGAGCGCCGAAACTGGTAGGCCGCACAATTGTTGTGCAAGGATTGGTGGCGGCGGTTGATGGCGGACAAATTGTCTTGAACGTCGGATCGAGCACCGGACTGAAAGTCGGCGACGAAATGCACATCGAACGCGTGACCAGCGAGGTAAAAGATCCCGCAACCGGTCAGGTGATTCGCAGAATGACGGCGCCGGTGGGCGTAATTAAAATTACGGATGTGGATGCGAAGTCGGCGGTCGGAGTGATTATTTCCGGCACGGGATTTAAGGTTGGCGATGCGGCGAAAACCGTAACCCAATAGTCGTTATTCCAGGCGTCGATTTACGGCGGG
>DATBYL010000273.1:0-5465 GCA_036513735.1 Candidatus Acidiferrales bacterium | reverse complement strand
CCGGTAGGCTCGTTGAGCGGCGCCATTCCTGCCCAAAGCACGCCGCCGCTTAGCTTTAGCGAGTATGTGCGTCCGAGGGTCGGAAACTCGCCGAGAAATTTTCCGTCCAGATCGAAACGCTCAATGCGGCCGCCTTCGCGGTCCGCTACATAAATGATGTTCTCCTCGTCAATCACAATTGAATGCGGCAGATGAAATTGTCCGGGGCCGGTTCCGGCACTGCCCCATTCGCGGACGCGCTTGCCATCGGCGGTGTATTCCAAAATTCGCGCATTGCCGTAGCCATCCGAAATAAAAATGCGGCCATTTGGGCCGAAGGCGATGTCCGTGGTACCGACGAATTGGCTGCGCGGATTTGAGGGCTGGCCGCCGACGTCAATTTGCATGAGCTTTTCGCCCAGCGGAGAAAACTTAATTACGGTGGAGCTGTTTGCGTCGACGGTCCACACATTGCCCTGCGGATCAAGACGGATGCTGTGCGGAATTTTGTAAAGACCTTTACCCCAGGAACGCAGAATTTTCCCTTCGCGATTCACGACGAGAACTGGATCGGCTTTTTCTCCGCGTTGCAGAAGATAAATGGTTCCCTTCCCATCGAGCGCTACCCACGAAACCATTCCGCATTCCCAATCGGCGTTCGGCGGCTGAACGACGAAATCCGTCGCCGTGAATGGAAGTTTTGGCGAAGCTTCGATCATTGCACGCAAACGTGCGGCGGATTCGGCGCGAGCATCTTGAGTTGGAACGCCCGCTTGTTGGACGAAGAGGATCGGGAGGCAAAGCAGCAGCGCGAAAAATCGGAAGGACATGGGCGCATTGTAGCAAGATTCGCGCCGTACGGAACTCTTGAGGCACCAGGAAAATCTGTATTGACGAACAGTGGCCGACCCATAGATCATCTTCCGGTCACTTTTTTCGTGACAAAATCGGATTTGCGGCGTCTTAGACATATATGGGCTGCGGCACGGCAGGCGCTCAGCAGATGCCCTATGGGAACATTGCCGAGAATTGAGGAGAGCGAAACGAAATGGCGAAACGAGGAGCAGCTCCGTTGCAGGGCGAAGTGCTGCAGGGAACATTGGATTTGCTGATCTTGCAGACATTAATACTGGGGCCGGCGCACGGTCATACCATCGCACACGTGATCGAGCGCCGCTCCGACGAAGTGCTGCAAGTGGAGCACGGCTCGCTTTATCCGGCGCTGCATCGGCTGGAAGATCGCGCGTGGATCGCGTCGTTCTGGGGCACGTCGGAAAACAATCGCAAAGCGCGCTACTACCGATTGACGCCGAAAGGCCGCAAACAGTTACTTCAACAGACCGGCCGCTGGGAACAATTGGTGCGCGCCATCAATCGAGTACTCAAGCCGGCAACGGAGTAATGCGATGAGCTGGAAGCGATTTTTTCGGCGAGAAAAATGGGATGAGGAAAGAGCGCGGGAACTCGCGTCCCATTTGGAAATTGAAGCGGACGAAGATATTTCGCGCGGAGTGTCTTGCACGGAGGCTCGCCACAAAGCATTGCGGAAATTCGGAAACACGACTGCAGTTCGCGAGGAGATTTATCGCATGAACAGTCTCGGGTTTCTTGAAGTGCTCTGGCAGGACGTCCGATTCGCTGTGCGCCAGCTTCGGAAAAGTCCCGGATTTACCGCGATCGCGATAACAACCCTGGCGCTTGGCATCGGCGCGAACTCCGCGATGTTTAGCGTTGTGGATGTCGTGCTGTTGCGCCCGCTGCCGTATCGAACCGCATCACGGGTGGTGAATCTTTTTGAAAGAAGGCCACACGAAAACGAATTGAAAGTGCCGGTTGCCCCCGGCGATTTCTATGAGTGGCGAGACAAAGCGAAAAGTTTTGAACAGTTGGCCGCAGTGGACGACGACACTTTTAATCTAACGGGCACTGGCGAACCTCAGCGCGTTGACGGCTCGGATGTATCTCCCGGCTTTTTTGAGGTTCTCGGCACGCAGGCGATCATGGGTCGCACATTCCGCCTCGACGACGAAAAGAAAGGCGCTGATCACGTCATCGTTGTCAGTAACGGCTTCTGGCAGCGGCAACTCGGGAGTGACGCGAACGCAGTTGGCCGGACGCTTTTGTTGAATGACGTTCCGTACTCGGTCGTCGGAGTTCTTCCACCGGACTTCAAGTTCCCGTTTGCCGCGCGATCAGATATTTATCTGCCAATTTCGTTGACCCAAAAAGATCGCGAGGATCATGGAGCACATTATTTAACGGTGGTCGGATTATTGCGGCCCGGAGTGACGCTGAACGAAGCGCAGGCAGAAATGGATTTGCTCTCGGCTCAGATGGAGAAGGAATATCCCGCCGTCAACACCGGCCACGGAGTTCGGATGATCACTCTCCGCACCGCCTTGGCCGGAGACGTGCAACCGGCGCTGCTCGTGTTGCTGGGAGCTGTGGGCTTGGTGCTTTTGATCGCATGCGCAAATGTTGCGAATTTGCTTCTGGCGCAAGGCAAAACACGCGAGCGCGAATTGGCGGTGCGCGCAGCTTTAGGCTCTGGGCGCTCGCGGCTGGTGCGCCAGTTACTGACGGAAAGTATGTTGCTCGGTCTGGTGGGAGGAGCGTTTGCGGCGGCGGTTGCGTATTGGACGTTGGACGCGCTGCGCACCACTTTCTTCACTCACCCCAATAATTTCGCGCTTGCGGGAATAGGCTGCGCCGTGATTGATGGCCGCGTTTTTGCGTTCACTCTTTTCATTTCACTTCTCACAGCCTGCTTGTTCGGTTTGGCGCCGGCGCTGGCCGCTTCGCGCGTGGATTTGTCTGGAGCGTTAAAAGAAGGATCGCGCGGCTCGTCCATCGGTGATCGCCGTGGATTCCGCAGCGCGCTGATCGTGGCGGAAGTTGCTCTGTCTGTCGTGCTACTTGCCGGAGCAGGATTGTTGCTGCGGAGCTTCGTCAATCTTATGCAAGTCGATCCGGGTTTCCGGCCGGATCATTTGTACAGCGCGAATATCGATCTTCCGACGAAACACTACTCCACTCAGCGGCAGACGAATGCATTTTCAGATCAGCTGCTCGCGCGGGTTCAGAGCCTGCCCGGTGTTAGTTCAGCGGCGCTCGTAGACATTCTTCCTTTTCACGGCGATGAATCCCGCGGTGCCATGCACGTCGAAGGTCGCATTCCAAAACCCGGCGAACACTCACGGCTTCATGCGCGAGAAGTAACGCCGGAATACCTGCGGACGATGGGAATCGAGCTGATTCGCGGACGCGATATTACAAACGCGGATGTTCCCGGCGGCAAAGCGGTCGGAGTAATCAGTGCGACCGCGGCTCGTACTTATTGGCCCAATCAAGATCCGATTGGACGCCGGTTTACGTTTAACGATGAAGACAAAGACTGGATCGAAGTAGTGGGCATTGCCGTGGATGTGAAGCACAACAACTTGGCTGCGGATGCAACTCCAGACGTCTATCTGCCGTTCGCGCAAAAAACTGAAAACGATCCCGTCGATTCATTTGAACTCGCGGTTCGCTCGACGCAAGCGCCCAATGAGTTGGAATCGGCGCTGAGAAGCCAGGTTAGAGCGATTGACGCCGATCTGCCCGTCGGAAAAATGCAATGGCTCGTACATTTAATTTCAGATTCGATAGCACCGCAACGCTTCAATGTGGCGCTGCTCACAATTTTCGCGGCACTCGCGCTGGCGCTGGCGGCAGCGGGATTGTATGGCGTGATTTCATTTAGTGTCGGCCAGCGGACCCACGAGATCGGCATACGCATGGCGCTCGGCGCTCAGCCGAAAGATGTTCTGCGAATGGTGATCGGTCAAGGGCTGTGGCTAGTCCTGACCGGAGCAGCAATCGGAGTTGCGGCGACGCTAGCTTTAACTCACGTGTTGGCAAGAATGCTTTTTGGCGTCGGCACGAGCGACCCGCTCACGGTTTTCGCGGTGGTCACAATTCTCGGATGCATTTCGCTCGCGGCATGTTACGTCCCTGCCCGTCGCGCGACGCGAATCGACCCGATTGAGGCGCTCCGCTATGAATGAACGCGGAGTTGCGGCGGGCGAACAATGAGCTGGGCGCGGTTTTTTCGTCGGGAAAAATGGGATGAAGAACGAGCGCGGGAACTCGCGTCGCATTTGGAAATTGAAGCGGACGAAAATGTTTCGCGCGGCATGTTACCGGACGAAGCGCGATTTGCGGCCAATCGAAAACTGGGGAACTCGACGTCAATTCGCGAGGAGATCTTTCGTATGAATAGCGCCGGATTTTTGGAAACGCTTTGGCAGGACGTGAAATATGGCGCGCGATCGTTCGCAGCGAAACCGGGATTCACTTTCTTTGCGATTGCGGTGCTTGCGCTTGGAATCGCCGCGAACACTTCGATTTTCAGCCTTACCAGCGCAGTGCTGCTGCGCGCGCTGCCCTACGCGAATTCAGATCGGCTGGTGATGGTATGGGAAGACGCTGCGTTTTACGGCTTTCCTGAAAATACTCCTTCGCCCGGAAATTACAACACCTGGAACACGCAGAGTCACACTTTTGACGGCATGGCTGCGATGCAGGATATCACTCCGAATTTGACAGGCGATGGCGAGCCGGAGCGATTGGCCGGCAAACGAGTCTCCGCGAATTTCTTTTCGGTGTTGGGCGTCAGTCCATTTATGGGATCCGATTTTCGCGCGGAAGAAGATCAGCCGGGAACGAATCGTGTGGCGATTGTCAGCTATGGAATGTGGCTGACCACGTTCGGCGGAGATCCTCAAGTAGTAGGCAAGCAAATTGTTTTGAACAATGAGAATTACATTGTGCAAGGCGTGATGCCGCGTGGATTTCAATTTGAGAATCGCGAGGATGAAATTTGGGCGCCGCTGGGACTTCCAGCGGCGGAACTGCAGAATCACGACAGCCATTATCTGGAAGTGGTTGGGCGTCTGAAGCCGGGCGTAACCATTGCGCAAGCGAATGCCGACCTCGGCGCAATTGCCGCGCAGATGCAAAAGCAATTTCCGAATACGAATCGGCATATTGGCGCTTATGCGGCGTCGCTGCGGGATCATCTGGTCGGAAAGCTGCGCCAAGCAATTTTACTGCTCATGACGGCCGTAGTGTTTGTACTTTTAATCGCGTGCGCGAATGTTGCAAATCTCATGTTGTCGCGCGCTTCGGGGCGCCAACGGGAAATTGCTGTGCGAATGGCGATGGGCGCGGGGCGATGGCGCATCGTGCGGCAAATGCTGACGGAAAGTATCTTGCTTTCCATTGTGGCCGGCGGAATCGGGCTGGCGCTTTCGTTCGGGATAATCAAACTTCTGGCGACGCTCGTTCCCACGGCGCTTCCTGCATCGAATCAGGTGGGAATTAATTTTAGCGTGCTGCTGTTCACGATCGGCGTTTCGTTTGCGACGGGAATTATTTTCGGCGTCGTGCCCGCGCTACGGGTTTCGCGGCTCTCCTTAAATGACACATTAAAGGCCAGCGGCGGG
>DATBYL010000272.1:0-5110 GCA_036513735.1 Candidatus Acidiferrales bacterium | reverse complement strand
CGATCAACAAACTAAAACCTGCGATGAGGATTCGCGCCGAACGCGCCGCGATAGCGCTGTTTTTGGCTGATCGGTCGAATTTGGTTGTTCACCGCACCAAAAATTCGATGCCGGCTTATTCAATAGTCGTCGGAAAGAAAGGACCCACATTTCAGGAATCCGTTTACGTGAATGCCGCCACCGCTGGCCTGGCCGTAGCTATGGACAGTCATGGAGGATACGTGTTGTCTGGCCATGCCGCGCGAATTGATACTCTAACTGCGCCGCTACAGAAAGTTTTGGGGCGAACCGTCATCGATCAAACTGGATTAACCGGGCTCTACGATTTTGTTTTGTCTTTCGATCCAAGAGCGCAGACATTTACGTCGGCGTCAAAGATGCAGCCGAAGGACTTTACTCCGGCAGCCGTTTACACAGCGCCGATTATGGAAGCGATGGATAAACAGTTGGGCCTGAAATTAAATTCATCGCAAGATTCGGTGGAAGTGATTGCGATCGACCGCATCGAAAAACCCGCGAAAAACTAGCGGAGCGACTGCAAATTAGCGGCCAGCGGAATTTCGTACCCAGGTTTTCTGAATCGGCCATCGCGCGAACCGAGCTGCAAATGCTTCCGCTGGATTTTGTTCACGCGGTGTGGTTACTATCTGCGCGGAGGCAGCCACTGTGCGGCCGACGATTTCTCAAGGCGTTTTATCTCGGCTACTTACGGCTGCAGGTGGCCTGATTGTCCTTCTTGGCCTCGCTTACGCTCTCGTTGGCGCGGGAGCTATGCCACTTGCCGGCACAATCATTGCGCTCATTGGATATGGCGCATGGTTCGGGAATTATTTGGTTCTCCGAAACACAGATCGCGGCCCGAGCACTGCAAGCATGCTCAAAGTTTTCCTCGGCTTAGCTTCGTTTGGTCTTTTGTTTGCCGGACTGCTAAACGTTTTCCGCAAGACGTACCCAACCGTGCCGAACGGATATTTGTTTGCGGATGGCTGCGTCTTCGGAGTCTTGCTGATCGCGTTCCATCTATACACGAAGCGGCCAACGCAGGCCTGAAGTGAAAGGTCTGCGCCAGCCACGTCGCTCTGAATTTTCCGAAAAGAATTAGTATCCCGACGGCCGTGCGAGCGAATCAATATATGCCCCGCTGCGCGGGCTGTCGTCCCAGAGCTGGAATCCCGTGTCGAAATAAAATATGTACGACGCGGAAAGTCCGCCGGAAGCGCCGTAAATCGGGAACACGGTTTGTCCGCCGATCTCAAAGAAGTCAATGTCCTTCATGACGGCGCGGCCCCAGTGCGAAAGATCCAGAAAATCCACGCGCGTTTGATTTGCGTTCACCGAGGATTTAATCGGCACGCCGGACATTGTTTTGCGTCCCGTAAAAAGCAAATCGAGATCGTTGCCGTTTCCGGAGCCACCTTCCTTAATAATCTGGCTGATGCTGATACCCAGATTTTCCCACGCGTGTTCCTGTTCAACGCTGGTGTAGGCGATCAGCTTGCCCACCTGATTGATGCCCAGCGATTTGCGAACTTTGTTGATGGCGAGACGAACGTTCGCGGGTGTGAGTGCTGCGTTTCCCGCGTTCACGCGCGGAGTCGCGAGCTGCACCGGATACGTTGCGCGATTCAAGTTCAGCCAGGTGCCGGTGGTCGCGTTGTTCTGGTGATACGGCACGCCGAAAAGTGAAACGGGTTGCGCGCCGCTCAAGCCATCGTGAACAATCACATCGCCGACGACGGTTCCAGTCGGAACCACGTCAACGGTAATTGTTTGCGCGGTGATCGGATCGGCCGCGAAAACATTGGCCGTGCCGCGATTTGTGGTCAGCGTCGAATCGTAAATCTGAATTGTTTGCCCAACATAGACGAGCGCCGCGCCCGGAGGCACGTTCATCGTGAATGTCGTGCCGGAAATTCCGCCGGTGGCGATTGAGCCGAGCACGCCGTTGCCGGCGGTCTGAACTAATTTGTCAAGAAATGCGCGGAACTGTTTCATTCCGTTGACGACTTCTTTCTTTGCCGCATTTTCAATGGCTTTTTCGCGCGCGTTCGATGCGTACTCGACCAGCTTGGTGATTTCCACCGCGAAACGGTAGAACACCGGCGAAACGGTTGCAACGTCATACGCGGTACCGGAGCCGCGGCCCAGATCGCCGCCGTCAGCGTTGTAACTTCCGGCTTTGCCTCCGGGATTTACCTGCAGAGGAAGACGCATCGCACGGCTGGAAACTTTTTCAACGTCGCCGCGCTGTTGGATCATGGAAAGCAGAACGTCGTCCCGTTCGTAAAGAAGGGGCACTTTGTCCCGCACTTTTTCGAGCTGAATGGCAATTGTTTGTGAATTGGACATAGCTGACATAGCTGGTTTTTCTCCTTTTGTTTACAAATTTGATTGCGGATGAGGACGTGATTTCGGAGCGCGATTCAAAAACAAATCTAGACCCCGGCGTCAGATAGCGCCGCCGGATATCATTCGCTGCGCTCAGGATGACGTGAAAATCTAGACGCGGCGATCGTTTCGATGGTCGTCGTTCGGATGATCGTTGTCAGTCGGATGATGATCGCCGCGATCGTGATGATCATCGCCGCCGGGAATGGGATCGGATTCCCCGGGCAGCGGCGACTGTTTCAAATATGCGGCGACCGCGATGATGCTGCTCATTCCCGCGCTCACTCCGGCGATGGCCATGGTGTTGTGAAATCCGGATTGCAAATTAAAATGGGAAGGATCAATTCCGACCGCCGCGAATCCGGTCATCACTCCATTGGCCGCGCCCGCAATACCCGCCGCGATCATTCCTTTCAGCCACAATTCCCAGCGATTCATGTTGTCCTCGTGAATTTAGGAGCGAATGGATGAACTTGCGCGGCAAAAACGCGGCGTCGCGCCTACATGACGGCAAAACGGCCCGATTTAGAACACCACCTGGCAGAATTCCCATGTGCCAAAAACGAACAGTTAGGAAAAATGCGCGAATAGTCTGCAACCCGCACTCGGCGCTGCGCGTCAAATCAAATGTTCCATCACACTACACGTCCCATACGTTCATATTGCATTGCAGGCACTATTGGATTTAGTATCACCGTGCTACGAGAAAGTTTCACGGGCCCGGCCATGACGCTTTCAACTTATAAGTGCGAACGATGCCACGGAATTCAGCAGGTTTTCGCGCGCCGTAAAGGCGTGCTCGAGCACACGCTGCTGCCCCTGTTTTTCATCCGTCCGATTCGCTGCGAAGAATGCGGCGACCGCTACAAAACTTTCGGCATCGCCTCAAAACGAATCGTGCTGCGCCAGCACACGGTTTATCTGGTGCGCTGGGCGGCGATTGTGATTCTGAGTGCGAGCGCCGTCGGCGGCCTGGTGGCGCTGGCGATTTCACGCTAAGCAATTCCCTTCCGCTTTTGCTTCACGCATTTTTTCTTCACGCAAATTTTCCGTGGAATGAATAATTATTGGATGACGCGCACGTTATATGTTTCCGCGGTCGGGGTGGCCGAAGCGCTGGAAATATTGCAGACGCGCACCGTCACCGTGGTCGTGGATGAGACCCACGCATTCCAAGTGAATCCGCTCCCGGGATCGGCCGCGGGACTTACCGCAACAGCCATCGCAGTTGAAAGTCCGGTAACACTCGCGGTTCCTGTTGTGCAAACGCCCGCAGCGAGTGCGCTGCCGCCGATGCTGGAAGTTGTGCCGCTCAGCGGCAACTGAGATGTGAGCGCGATGGTGCCGTTCTGGTCTTGAAAGTTTTGCGTGCGCGTGGTGCTGAAACTTCCTCCGAAGGTAAGCGGGTTCGATCCGCCATTCAGAAATTGAAATCCGCGGCGAATCGAAACTCCGCCGAGCGAATCGCCCAAATACATTTCCGTTTGGCCTTCCGCTTCAAACGCGAATCCATTCGGATGAACGTAGCTGATGCCTCCGTTGCATCCGCCGGTCGGCCGGCAAAAATATAAACTGAACGAACTTCCATTCGCGCTTTCAAATGTGTGGAACGCCGATGAACTTCCGGAGTCCTCGCGAACAGTACCGCCGCTGCCGCCGCCCGGCAGCGAGGTATACCCAATTCCCGCGCTTCCGTTTAGATTATCTGTTGCGTGTAGCGCCACATCGATGTTGTTGTTGGTAATAAATGTCGTCGTCAAGCATCCCAGGCATACCGCTCCTTTTGTCGCGAAAACTGTGCTATTCGCGCTGCCGCCAAACACATTAAATATTCCCGGCTCTTGAATGGTCACGTCCGCGCCGGCGGGAAGCACGCCCGCGTCGTTCACTTCAAAATTATTTTTTGAGAATACACCCTGCACGTGTGCTGAGCCCGCAGCCAATAAAGTGGCGCCCGAAGAATTTTCCACGGAAACGCCATTCACGCCGCTTCCCCCAAGTCCGCTGGCGTCTACAATGGAACAACTGCTAGCGCAATCGGCCACGTCCACGCGATCAACTTGCAAACTATTTATGCCGCCGCCGGCGCTGGTGACCTTCTCGGTTATCACCGCTCCGGTGAGCCCTTCAGTCAAAATATTCTGAATGTGAGAAAGGCCGGCTCCGGCGACCGAGCCGTCATCCTGAACCAGAATTCCATATCCAAAGAGGGTCATTCTGCGCATCGGATCGCCAACCAGTATTTGTCCGCAATCGCGGAGAATAATGGACGCTTGCGAAGGAGCTGTGGAGTTTACAAAATAGACTCCGCCGAGAATCGCGATGCCGAAGCATCCATTTCCGCCGGAAAGCGCCGCGGAGCAATCAAAATTCACGGCGGTACCCGTTGAACCCGTTCCCATCCCTGCGTTCATGTTAACCAGAGAGATATCGGCAAATCCAGCAGCAGGTTGCGAGAAAAAGTCCAGGCAATCCGCCGTGGTGGTATTGCAGCGAATGTCCAGATTTTCCAGCCGAACTTGATCCGAATGCAGGCGGAATGCCGGAACGTTCGCAAACACATTGATCGTTGGCGCGCTCGGCTCGCCGAAGGCCTGCGGATTTCCCGCGCCTTGCCCGGCCACTCCCAGCCAATATAAATCATTTGTGAAACCGGTGCCGCTATCCACTAAAGTGCTGCCGCCGCTTGGAACGGTAATGTTGCCGACTTGTAATACATTCA
>DATBYL010000271.1:0-2187 GCA_036513735.1 Candidatus Acidiferrales bacterium | reverse complement strand
GCAACAACTCCGCCAATCAGCGGGCCCGCCCAATAAACGCCGTGGTTTGCCCAGAAATGTCCCGCCAGCGCGGGACCAAATGCGCGCGCGGGATTAATTGCCGCGCCAGTAAGCGGTCCGCCCATCAACGCGCCCATTGTGATTGTCAGACCGATTGCGAATCCGGCAATTTTATTGAACGCGCCGCGCTCGTCGACGGCCGTCGCAAAAACTACGAATACGAGGAAGAACGTCATCACCGCTTCAATTGCCATTCCCGATGTGCGCGTCAAATTCGCGGCGAGCCCCGGTGTGCCCAGATGAACGGCCGTCCAAATATCTTCGGGAACCACAAATTTAATTGTGTAGGCAGCGGCGGTTGCGCCTGCGAGTTGAGCGATCCAGTACAAGAGCGCGTCAAAAGTGCTGATGCGGCGAGTTACCCAAACACCCGCGGTTACCGCGGGATTCAGATGGCCGCCAGAAATATGTCCCACAGCGGTCACCATGATCGCGATGGCCAGTCCGTGCGCAGCGGCGATGCCCAGAAGCCCAAGCCCGCCGGGATTTCCTCCGGCAATAATAAATTTATCGGCACAGATTGAGCCGACGCCCATGAAAATTAAAGCGAATGTGCCGAAAAATTCGGCCACCATTTTTTGCGGCTTGCTATACATTGTTCGCCCTCCTGGGGCTGGTGCGGAACGGCAGACGCATTATACTAACGCGCGAGCGAGGTTCAAGGACGGTTTGTAAATTGCAGAAGAAATATGCGCTGCGCGGCGGGGCGTTATCGTACAGCCGCAACCGGCGCGTTCACCGGCGTCAGCCAGTTGTGACGATCCGCTTTTTCGCCGGAGACGATTGCGAAATATTCATCTTGCAGACGCTTCGTAACCGGGCCGCGCGAACCGTTGCCGACGGTAATTCGGTCAATCGAACGCAGCGGAGTAATTTCCACGGCGGTGCCCGCGAAGAAAACTTCGTCTGCGGTATAAAGCATTTCGCGGGGGATTTGTTGTTCCACGCAGGGAATGCCAAGATCATCGCACAACGTGAGAATTGTTTTGCGCGTGATGCCGTCAAGAATGCTGGCGGAAAGCGGCGGTGTAACAATCTTTCCTTCCAGCACCAGAAAAATATTTTCGCCCGAACCTTCGCTCACACATCCGCTGGTATCGAGCGCGATTCCTTCCACGTATCCATTCGCCATCGCTTCCATGCGAATCAGCTGCGAATTCAAATAATTTCCAGCGGCCTTGGCCATCGCAGGCAAAGTGTTCGGCGCCATGCGCTGCCATGAGCTGACGCAAACGTCCACGCCCTTTTCCAGCGCTTCGGGCCCCAGATATTTTCCCCATTCCCAGCAGGCCATATAAATTTCCACCGGGCAGGGAAATGGATTCACGCCGACTTCGCCGTATCCGCGCATGGCGATCGGCTTCAAATAACATTCCTGCATGTGATTGGCGCGAATCACTTCAGCGCCGACGTTGCACAGCTCGTCCAGCGTGTAAGGAAGATCCATGCGATAGATGTGCGCCGAATGAATCAAGCGCTGCATGTGTTCCTTCACGCGAAAAATCGCGGGGCCTTGCTTGGTTTTGTAGCAGCGGATGCCCTCGAAAACGCCGGAGCCATAGCTGACGACGTGCGAAAGGACGTGAATCTTCGCGTCATCCCATAGGATAAATTTCCCATTGTGCCAAATTGTTTCGGTCGCTTTGATGCTCATCGGGTCGCTCCGCGAAAGAATCTCAAGATGTCGCGCTACATGCGAAGGAAAAATCTTGCTCGGGTGATTTCCGCAGCAGGCGCGTTAGGAGCGATCTGCGTCATCACCAAGCCTGAGCGGCGCGGGACAATTCCGCCACTCAAATAATCCGAAGCGGATTATAGCACACGGAGTTTCGCGCAAAGCGATGTGATTTGTTCACGGACGGGCGCGTGCGCCGCCAAATTGGATCGCTCTACGAATTTACCGAAGCAGATTGACTCGCCGCGACAAACGCGGGCTTTTCTTTCAGCACAAACCATAATTGCACAGCCGCGAGGACTACGCCGAAGCAGGCTCCATACTGGGTGAAGCGAGAAAAGTCTAATCCGGGAGAGCCGGGAGTATTCGGCGCCACCGCATCCTGGATTATTTTCTGCATTCGGAGCATCGGTCCCGGGTGCAAAAAATTCACTACGGAATTTAAAATTGTA
>DATBYL010000270.1:0-4590 GCA_036513735.1 Candidatus Acidiferrales bacterium | reverse complement strand
CCCGCCGCTGTTGCTTGATGCGGTAGTCTCACCGGACTTGGGCGCACTGGTAGATGCAACTGCTCCAGATGCCGGTGGAGGCTGAGCCGGCGGATTGCTCGCCGTGTTCGACGATTCGTTCGAGCCCGTCGTCCCAGCAGGCGGAGTTGTAACAATGGCGGTGCTGCCGTCAAGCGAAGTCACTTGACGCGTCGCAGTGCCATCGGCCGCAGGCGCTCCATCCGTCGCCGTGCCCGTTACCTTCATGCCAGCACTACTTTTTCTCAAAACATTTCCACCATTATCGTCCGGCGGATCCATGTTGGGATCTCCGAAGCGCGCGGCGGCAGAAAGGTTCGGGCCGGAGTGCACGATTCCCTCTGCTTTTGCAATCACGCTCGGACGTTCGCGCGGCGTTTCGCGTTCCTTCTGCATGCGCGCGAGATCAGCCGGATCCGGTTGGGGAATCTTAGCGCCCAGGGCAGTAAGGCGCTCCCTTGCTTTCGCCGCCAACGGTGAAAGCGGATAATCCGTCACGATTCGCGAATAGAGTTGAGCAGCGAGCGCTCTGCGTGAAGCGGCCATCGCTTCGTCTTCCTTTGTCGCGTACGGAGCGCGTTCCCAAATACTGCCGAGCATCATTAAGGCTTGGTCCGAATTGCTGTATAACGGATAGCGTTCCACCACTTCCGCCAAACGGCTTGCGGCCGCGCGGTATGATTTTCGGCTGTTGTAAAAAGCGGCAATCCGGAAATCAGAATCCGCGAGCACTTCCTGAATTTCGCGCAAGCGTTGAGTGGAAACCGCAACCAGCGGACTGTCGGGATATTTCTGTAGGAAAGTTTGGAATTCAGTTTCAGCCATCTGCGCTTCTGCGTGATCGCGATCGGAGCGATCCATGCGGCGATAGTGAACCATTGCGATTTGCATCTGCGCGTAAGCCGCTTCAGGCATGAACGGGAAAAATGTGATGAAGCTCTTGTATTCGTCTGTGGCTAAATTCAAATTGCCCGCGCCACCTTCCTTAAAATATGAATCGCCAATCGCCAGCTTCGCTTGCGCCAAGTATGCGCTATCCGGATAGGTATTCAGCAGAGCCTGAAGCTGCAAACGAGCGACTTCATATTTCCCGTGTTTGATGGCATCCTGCGCGCGGTCGAAGAGCACCTTGTCCGGAGCCAATGAGTTCGCATCGGGTGCCTCTGGCACCGCCGGTTTCTTTTTATGCAGTAGTTGACCGGAAGCTGGCAGAGCGAGCGCCGCAGCCATCGCCAACGAAATTGCCGCAAGTCCCAAGTTTCTCGCAAATCTCACAGGGTACACCTCAAACTTTTTCCGCCACTGCGTCAGTGGCAATTTGTTGCAACCGGCGAACAGCTTCCGCTGGGTCTGGGGTGTGATACACGGATGTTCCGGCGACAAGAATTTCCGCGCCGGCTCGAACTAAATCGGCAACGTTTTCCGGACCTACACCGCCATCCACTTCGATCCGGTAGTTGTAGTGATAACGCGTGCGCAAATCGCGCAGTTGACGAATTTTTTCGAGCGAGTTGGGAATAAACGTCTGCCCGCCGTATCCCGGATTCACGGACATCACCAGAACTTGTCCTACTTGATCGAGCACTTCGCTGAGCGAGTCCACCGGAGTGGCAGGATTAATCACCACGCCGGCCTTGCAGCCTTCTTCACGGGCCATTGCCAGCGCACGATCCAAGTGCGGCGTAGATTCCTGATGAATTAGCAGAGTATCCGCCCCCGCCTTCGCGAACGCCTCAATATAGCGCTCCGGGTTGTAAATCATCAGATGCACATCCAGTAGTAGTTGGGTTGCCTTGCGAAGTGACGCCACGACCGGAACGCCAATGGAAATATTGGGCACGAAGTGGCCGTCCATCACGTCCACATGGATAAGGGAAACGCCTGCGGCTTCCACGCCGCTGATGGCGTCGCCCAAGCAGGCAAAGTTCGCCGCAAGAATGGATGGTGCAATCTCAGTCCGCGGAGTCAATTCTCCCCCGCGCGATTTTAGCACAGGGATTGATGCAAATGCCGTCTAAAAATGGAAGTTTTTAGTTCTGCGAAGCCGCCGGAGCGGCTACTGCGGACGCAACTTTTATTTCTACCTGCCCGTCCGAGGCAAGGCGCGCGCCCGGGGCTGGCGATTGCTCGATCACCGTGCCCACTGGCCATTGCGGTGAAGGCACGGGAGTGGACTTCACATCTCGGATACCGGCGGAATTTAGCGCGCGCTGCGTTTCCGCGTCACTCGATCCAATAAAATATGGCATGACCATTGCCGCAGGGCGTGGCCCCTGCGGAACCAGCACGTCCACGCGGGGACTGGCGGCAGGCGCGCCGGATTTTGGCTCCTGCAGAAGAACGGTGTCGGCGACGGTATCGTCCAAATACGGAGAAGAAACTTCGCCCAATTGTAATTTGGCTTGAAGCAAAGCAATTCGCGCGGTGCGCAAGCTGGTTCCTTCAATCGGAGGAACGCTGGCTTTCACCGAGCCCAGGCTGACGACAACATGCGCGTACTGCGAAACTTTCACCTGAGTTCCCGCGGCAGGACTCTGTCGGACGACAGTGCCAGCGGGAAGCGCGTCGTAAATTCGATCCGCAACTTTCAGCTCAATGCCTCGCTGGGTGAGTTCCGCTTGCGCCGAAGCCAAATTTTGTCCGACAAGGTTGGGAAGTTGCACTTGACGGCTGCGAATTGCGATGCGAATGGTGGTGATGGCGCTGAGAAATGCCGCGGCCGCCAGAATGAACACGAGCAAGCCCATGTGCATTGTCCATTCCATTTTTTCGCGAAAGGCCATTCGGGAAATTCCTTTGCTAAATACGACACCACATTAGCATGCTGGAGAGACGGCGCTCAATTTCACGCGGGTCGCGCGGTTACTTCGTGAACAAATTTGTCGTCGGGCGCAAGTCGGACTCCATTCGCAAACTCTCTCGCGGTGATGCGCTTTTTTCCTTCCAATTGAATTGTCTCGACGCGGAGCCACGTGGATTCGCCGCATGCGGCATAGAGTTCGCCTCCACCTAGCTGGAACGAGCCCGGGGCGGCGATCGGCTGCAAAAGTTGCTGCTGCGCGTCGCGATTCGCAGGACGCCCCCAAACTCGGCACATCTGTCCGCGGAAATATGTGTACGCGCCGGGCCAAGGATCGAATCCGCGAATGCGATTGTAAAGTTGCGCGGCGGGCAGAGACCAATCGAGATTGCCGAATTCCTTCTTGAGCATCGGCGCGCTTGAAGCAAGTGCGTTATCTTGTGGACGTGGAGAAATTTCTCCGCGATCGAAACGCAGCAGGGAATCAATCACAAGAGGGGCCCCTGCTTCGGCCATTCGACGCGCAAGCTCCGGTGCGGTTTCGTCAGGACCAATTTCAGTTTCGTGTTGCAGCAGGATTGGGCCCGTGTCCATTGTGGCATCAACCTGCATAGTGGTGACGCCCGTGCGCCTCTCACCATTTGCAATCGCCCAATTGATGGGCGCCGCGCCACGATATTTCGGCAATAGCGAGCCGTGCAAATTAATCCAGCCGAGGCGCGGAATTTCCAATAAGCTTTGCGGAATTTTCTGGCCGTACGCGATGATGATCACCGCATCGGGATTCATCCGCTTGAAAAAAGTGACTACGGTTTCATCGCGAATTTTTTCCGGTTGATACAAATAGATTCCCGCATCGAGGGAAAAATCCTTCACGGCGGAAGTGCTAATTTGCTGGCCGCGTCCGCGAGGACGATCCGGTTGCGTGACGACGGCTTCTAATTGAATTTCAGGATGAGCAACCAGCGCACGCAACGAAGGCAGGGCGAATTCAGGCGTGCCGAAAAATACCACACGCAGAGGTGCATCACGCGTTGGCATGGCTGGCGGCTACCAATCGCCGGCTTTGCGGAGTTTGCGGATGCGGCGCTTGATCAAATCGCGCTTCAACATGCTGAGGTGCTGAAGAAAAAGAATTCCATTCAGGTGATCGATTTCGTGGCAGAACGCGCGAGCCAGCAGATTTTCTCCGCGCATCTCGAATTCCTTTCCGTAAGCATCCTGCGCGCGCACCGTAACAAATAGCGGACGCACCACGCTGCCGCGATGTCCGGGAACGGAAAGGCAGCCTTCTTCTTCGCGCTGTTCGCCTTCGGTGTGAATGATCACCGGATTGGCGATCACAATTTTCGCTTCGGGATTTTTCCCGACGCTCGTATCAATTACAGAAAGGCGAATGCCCATTCCAATTTGCGGTGCGGCCAGTCCCACACCGTTCGCGGCATACATCGTGATAAACATATCCGCGCAAAGTTGGCGTAGATCGTCATCGAATTTTTTAATGTCGGCGGAAGGGCGCTCCAGAACTTCCGCGCCGTATTTCACGATGGGATAAACCTTCACGCCCTTGGGAAGAATGGGTCCTTCGGAAACTTCCACGGGCTTCGCTTCTTCTTTTCGGCTCATGCTCTGACGAAAACCTTTCGCTCTTCGCCAAATATTATTGGCTGACGCATTGTAAATCAATTGTTGATGCTAAAACTGGTCAAGCTGTTTCATGTAACCTTCAAAATTGCGCTGCGTTTCCGTCAGTGAATCGCCGCCGAATTTTT
>DATBYL010000269.1:0-9146 GCA_036513735.1 Candidatus Acidiferrales bacterium | reverse complement strand
CAATTGTTTCGTAAAGACTGACCAACTTTTTCTCTTCCACCTGTTCGCGCAACGCCGGCGCCAGTTGACGCAAACAATCCGCTCGCTCGCCCGATTGCCCGGCCACGGTAAGATTCATGCAACGAAGCACAACTTCGGCGATTTCGTGATTCGAGGTTGTTGGCCGCAGTAAATATGAATACAACAACGTCGCGTGCCTGATCCCAGCCACCGGGCCCATCAGCAAAACAAATAATTTGGGATCGTGAACAATTTTCGACCGCGAAGGATCAGCCAGCCACGGGCGCAACTCGGCCATCCACTTTTCACGTTCCGCGTCGTCCGTCGGAAAACGCGCAATGCGCGCGGAGCCTGCGACCGCGGAGAATTCAATTGCTGCTACTCTGCTTCCGAATCCCTCTTCTTCTTGCTCGTCAGTCTCTTCGTATGGCACTAACTCCAGCCATACCGCGATTTCTTGCTCTCTCGGAATATCTTTAAGGAACTTGCGCAACGCTGTGGGAGAGTCGAGCACCGCATAATCGCGGTTTTCCGCCATCCGAACTGCCGTCGGCCCCAGCTCTTTCAGCAGAGAAGTAAATCCAAGTTCAGCGTAAAGCTCACGCAACGCATCGGTATCGGGATCGCGCGCGGTTAGTTCTTCCAATTCCAATTTTACAGGCGCGTCTTTTGAAATCGTCGCGAGCTTTTTGGACATCAATACTTGTTCTGACTGCGTTTGCAATGCTTCGCGATATCGTTTGCCTTCTACTTTGTCGGCCTGCTTTAGAGCTTCTTCCACGGAACCGAATCGCTGAATTAATTCGCGCGCGCCTTTTTCACCGATTCCTTTTGCGCCGGGGATATTGTCAATGGAATCGCCCATGAGCGCCATAATGTCGATTACTTTTTTAGGCGGCACGCCGAGAATTTCGACGACCTTCGCTTCGTCAATCAGCAAATCCTGTTTCGAGGGATTCATCACACGAATATTTCCGCCAACAAGCTGCATGAAATCTTTGTCGCTCGTGATGACGTACACATCCAGTTTTCGCTTCGCAGCTTGATCGGCAAGAGTTCCGATGACGTCGTCGGCTTCGTAACCGGGCACCGCGAGAATCGGCAATCGCAGGGCTTCGCACAGACGCTTCACGTAGGGCAACTGCATAGCGAGATCTTCCGGCATGGGCGGGCGCTTGGCTTTATATTCGGCGAATAATTTGTCGCGGAATGTCGGCTCCGGCAGATCGAATGCGACCGCGAGATAATCCGGCTGATAATCGCGCATCAAACGCTTCAACATTTGCACGAAAAGATACGGAACTTTCGTGGGCATGCCGGAGGGGCTGCGCAGGCGTTCCATCGGCGCAAAAAACGCGCGGAAGATGAAGCCCATCGCGTCCACGAGAAAAAGTTTCTTTGCCGGTTTCGCAGAAGGCATGAGCGGCAGTATAGCAGAGGCGTGATTTTCCCATTTCACGCTGAACAATTTTGCGCGGCGCACGCGCGTGCCCCACTTTCTTTCGGGCAGCGTTGCCTGTGTGCCGCGAATCCCGTAGTATCGCGCGATGATCAAGACACTCTTTTGCGAACGGGTCTGCAATGAATTTGAATCCCGGCGGAGACGAAATCCTCGTTATTCGATTCGCGCGTTTGCGGCATTTCTGCGAACGGATCATTCTACGCTGTCGCAGATTCTGCGAGGCGCGCGGCGGGTGCCGTCGAATCGCATTGGCGCTTGGGCCAAGAAGCTAGGAATGGGCGCGGAAGAAATTACCTTTTATGTTGCCGCGGAATCCGCGTCGAATGCGGTGGCATACGCGCAGCAAGAGCAATTGCGTCACTGGACGGCGGAAGCGGCGAGCATCATACAAGAGCCCATTCATTTGCAGATTCTGGAGTTATCGCGCAGGCCGAACTTTCGCGCGGATTGCCGATGGATTGCCGGACAGCTGAACGTGAATGTGGACGAAGTGAATATCGCGTTTAGCCGATTGCTGCGTTTGCGATTGATCTCGGCGATTGACCAGAACACGTGGACGGATCTAACCGGCATTCCGCAAATTACTGACCGCGAATTTCTTGGAATTGCGTTGGCGCGTGTACGCGAAAGCGCGTTCGAGTTAGGCCCAAAAGATTTTGCGAAATAAATTCGGAGGAAAAATGGCGAATCCAGTTTTGCAATTTCAGATTTTGTCGAAGACGCCCGATGAGACCGCGCGATTCTATTCGTCACTTTTTGACTGGAAGATAGACGCCGGGAATCCTATGGGCTATCGCCAGATCAGCACGGGATCCAAAGAAGGAATTCAGGGCGGAATTTGGCCGGCACCACCGCAGGCTCCAAACTTTGTTCAGTTATTTGTTGGAGTGGATGACGTGAAAGCATTTGTGAAAAAAGCTGAAGGTCTGGGGGCCAAGCAAATTATCCCGCCGACGATTTTGCCCGAAGGCGATGAGATGGCCGTGTTGCTGGATCCTCAGGGAATGTCATTCGCGGTTTGGCGTCGCGCGATGAAATAAACCTCCGATCGTTTCAAATAATCTTCCATACCTTCTTTCCTAATGTGGGCCTACCTACCCGTTTGGGCGATGTCCAGGAAATTTCTGGGCGTTATTCTCCTAGTTGTCTGAGGCCCGAAACCAGCCAGACACGAAATATTTTTAACTCTTGGGAGGAATCAATGCCGCAAGAAACATCTGCATCTAACACATGGCGATTGCTTTCGAGCGATTTTGCCAACTCGATTGATCGCGCGGGCCGCTCGGTCGTCGCGGTTCACGCGCTCCGCCGAATTCCGTCTAGCGGAGTTCACTGGCGTACCGGAATTATTGTCACCGCCGATCACTCCGTCGAACGCGATGAGGGCATCACCGTCACGCTGCCTGATGGACGCAACGTGCCGGCAACTCTCGCTGGCCGCGATTCCACTACGGATCTTGCGATCCTGAAAATCGATGCGGGGGATCTGGCGGTTGCCGAAAAAAGTGACGCCGCCACCTTGAAGACCGGAAATTTGCTTCTCGCAGCGGGGCGCACTTCGGAAGGCGCAGTGCGAGCGGCTTCCGCGCTGGTCGGGGTGACGGGACCTGCGTTGCGAACATGGCAGGGTGGTCAATTGGATCTCACAGTTCGGCTGGACCGCAGACTTCATCCGAATCTTTCGGGCGGCCCGGCGATCGACGATCAAGGCCGCGCGTATGGAATAAATACTTCCGGGCTTTCGCGGCTGGCGTCGCTGGTGATTCCAGCGTCAACGGTAGATCGCGTGAGCGCGGAACTGGAGAAGAAAGGCCACGTCGGACGCGCGTATCTTGGAGTAGCGATGCAGCCGGTTCGATTGTCGAGCAAGATTCGCGAGTCGCTAAAACTGTCGAGCGAAATCGGAATCATGATCGCCAGCGTGGAACCAGATGGGCCCGCTGAGAAAGCCGGAGTGATGCTCGGCGATGTGATCGTCGCGTTGGATGGGAAACCATTGAGCGGTCTTCGCAGCGTGCAATCATTTCTCATCGGGGCACAAATCGGGAAAACTGTGAACGCCTCCGTCATTCGCGGTGGTGCGTTAGTTGAAGTGGCGATTACAATCGGCGAACGCCCTGCAGCGAACTGATCTTTTCGCGCTGACGCGCTTTCCACTTTCCCGGTATCTAATGACTTGCGGCAAATGCGGAGAGCGCGTCCTGCGCGAAAACTACGACAGCCTTGACTAAAATATTTATCCTCGCTGACTCGACGAAGGAACTCGCACGGCTGACGGCGATTGTGCGATCAGAATTGTCGATGGAACTCGTGGCCGGCAGTTTGAATCGCGACGTCTTAATCGATCAACTCGAAGATGTTGAAGTAGGGGCGCCTGTCGTGCTGCTAGAACACTCTTCCGCTCAGCATTTAAATCATTCCCCACAAGATGATTTCATCGCGGAAGGTGTCGCGAGAATCCTTCTTATCAAGCAAACCGCTTTCTCCGATGCAATTGCAGCTATGAAAGAAGCAGATTCAGCAATTCGGGCGGTGCTTCCATCTTATGCGAGCGAGAAGGAAATTCTCGCCGTGATCCAAGCTGTAAGCGCCGGACTGGTCGTCATTCATCCGGACGCATTCGTTGAATTTACCGCGCAAGAAAGCGAGCGAGT
Organism: Candidatus Acidiferrales bacterium; assembly: GCA_036513735.1. Classification (GTDB taxonomy): domain Bacteria; phylum Acidobacteriota; class Terriglobia; order Acidiferrales; family UBA7541; genus DASTCZ01. The sequence continues at coordinate 5,030 of DATBYL010000269.1, read as the reverse complement.
TACATTTATTCCGGGAGATTCTTCCCGCGAACTTCCGGACGCGCCGATTCAACAACTCTCGCCCCGCGAATCGGAGACTTTGAATCTGCTAGCCGATGGACTTGCCAACAAAGAAATCGCGTGGCGTTTGAAAATATCCGAGCACACCGTGAAATTTCATATCACGTCGATTTTCAATAAGCTCGACGCTTCGACGCGCGCGGAAGCAGTGGCGATTGGCGCACGGCGAGGCTTGATTATTTTGTAGCTAGCGGTCAGCGATCGAGCAACGCGCGAAGCCGCGCATATCCTGCACGGCTGACGGGCAAGTGCTTTCCGTTCGTCATTACGGCAACATGACTGTCTTTCGCGTACGGCTCGACCTTGGTGATGCGCTCGAGATTTGCGATGTAGGAGCGGTGAATGCGGACAAACCGCGCGGGGTCCAGTCCGGATTCGAGGCTTGAGATCGTCTGCTGCTTCAAGTATTTCTTTCCTTCGGCGTTTAGTTCGACGTAATCGTCCTGCGCTTCGGCGTAATCCAATTTTGCAACCGGGATAATGTACACGCGCGTGCCGTCTTTCACAGCGAGGCGCTCGAAATATTGCGCTGGAGGGCGCGCCGACGCGGCCAATTCGGCAGCGGCTGGAATTTTCCCGCCGAGTCTTTGCGAGGCGCGCTCGAGCGCAGCTTCAAATCGCGCGGCGTTGAATGGCTTCAGCAGATAATCCACGGCGTGCGCTTCAAACGCGCGAATCGCATAAGTGTCGTGCGCTGTGACAAAAATCACGGCTGGGCCGGCGCCCATCAATTCGAGAACCTCAAAGCCATCGAGCTTGGGCATTTGAATATCGAGGAAGACCAGATCGGGTTTTTGCTCGGTGACGACCTTCACTGCTTCAAATCCATTGGCGCATTCAGCGATCACCTCGATTTCGGCGTGCGGTGAGAGAAATTCGCGCAGAACCTGGCGCGCCAATTCTTCGTCATCCACGATGACTGCGCGGATTTTCGCTTTTGCATTTCCACTCATCAGTTGCGAACCTCCAGTTCGACAGGCATCACAACGGCAACCCGAAAACGGCCGCCCTCTGCGTTCACGGCGAAACTCGCGCGTTCGGCGTATCGCGCGAAAAGCCTCTGCCGAACGTTGGCAAGTCCTACTCCACCACGGCGACGCGGTGGAGCGTCCGGATCGAAGTTATTTTCAACGATGATGGATAGATTCCCGCCGTCGCATTTTGCATCCAGCCGAATCCATCCGCCTTCCACAAGATTTGCGATGCCGTGCGCCACGGCATTTTCAACGAGCGGTTGCAGAAGCAATGGCGGAATCTGAATTTGCAACGTTTCCGGCTGAATACTTTCTTGCATTTGAATTCGCGCTCCGAAGCGGATTTTCTCGACGGCCAGAAACGCGCGCACGAGCGAGAGTTCTTCTTCGAGAGGAATTGCTGATTTTTCGCCGAGGCCCAGCGTGCGGCGCAAGAAATCGCCAAGCAGGACGCACATTTCTCTCGCGCGTGGGGCATCGGAACTTGTCAGCGCGCTGATGGAATTCAAACTGTTGAACAGAAAATGCGGATTTACCTGCGCCTTCAGCGCTTTCAATTCAGCTTCTCGGGCCAGAATGCTGGCCTGCATCACGCGCGCTTCTGCTTCCTGCGAAGCTTGCTCGGCGAGCAGCACGTAATAAAAATTTACGGAAAGCAGATAGAACAGCACTCCCAGCCCGAGTAAAAGAGGAATCACGCGCGAAACGCGGCTGGTAAAATCGGGGAAATAATTTGTTTCCGCAAGACCGCGCGCAACAATTTCCGCGCCAAGAACCCAAAGACTGGCCGCGATTGCGGCGCCAATTACATGAACTTGGACGAGGCGGCTGATGCTGCAGCGGTCGAATGGATTTGCGCGGCACGGATACCACGCCGACAAGCAGACGAACGCATAGAAAAAACACAGCGGCACAGACATCGCGGAAGCTTCGCGCCAGGTGAGTCCCGCGAGCGCGCACATCAGATATGCAACCAGCGCAGCAAGTGGAATCCACACGAGCAAATAAATCGCGAGCCGGCGGATCTGACTGAGAATTGGATGCATAAAGGCGCGAAACTTTCTAGTTCTTCACTTCAACGCTTCCGAAAATAGCGCTGCCGACTACGATTAAAGTTTTCACGCCCGGACCTTCCACGGGCCGCTGGCGAGTTTTGTCCGTGTATTCTCCCATCACCGCGGACCCGCGCACGGAAATGTGCCAGGTTTCGGGGACGCGAATTATGCAAGCGCCAAAAACGGCGTCAGCTTTGATAGTGGCTTCGTCTCCTTCGATTTCAGCTTTTGTTAAATCGATTCCGACTTCTCCGAAAATCGCTTCGAGTTTCGTGCCTGTGAAATTTCTTGAGGTGATGGGCCGTTTGAAAGTCCCGAAAACAGCGGAGACATCGGCTGGCGTTCTTTGCGGATCGGTCTCCGTCACGTCGACTACTCTGTCGTCCGGGGCGCGAGCGCTTTGCGCTTCCCACCAATGCCGCAAACCAAGAGTCCGTGCCACGATCCAAATTCCCCAGTAGATGCAAGCGAGCGCCCAAATGACTGAAAAGCTGAAGTGGAAATATCCGAGCTTGCTGAGCAGCAGAATGACCCCCGCCATAATCAGGAAACCGCCTGCCTCTCTATTAAAGCGGTTTCGCGAAAAACGGCCCTTGGAAAAAATCAACTCAACACCGAGAAAAATCATGACGGCGGGCCAGAAGAAATGAAACAGATGATCTGTGGAAACGATTCCCATTTGGCCCAACAGAAGGACGATTCCAAGCGCCACTAGAAATATTCCGAAGGCCATGCCGCCCATGTGAAGCTGAACGATGAGGGCCCTTTTCGCTTTTCTAGGTTCAATTGGCATGGTTTTCCTTCCTTCCAGAGCTGGCAGCGCTTGGTTCAAATTGACGCCGGCGCTGAGCGATCAACATTATTGACGCGCCGAGAATGACAAGTGTCAGCGGCCAAGTTTTTACCATCTCGCGCAACTCTGGAAACGCCAGATCGGCGAGCATTGTCCACGCATTCTTACCAACAACGGAAAGCAGCAAGACGCCGCTGGAATTGTACGGTCCAAAGCCGAGCATTCCCAGTTCAAATGCGGCGCCGAGAAGAATCAGCAAACAAGCGGCGAGCCACGCAAGAGTTGTGGTCGGAAATGACGGACTGGCTGAATGGCGGCCCGTTGAATTTGCCACGGCCGGTTCCGCGCGATGGACTGGGTTGGTCTCCATGCGAGCAGATTATCGAAGACGCACAATCGAGTCTGTAATTAATCGACGAACGGCGGAAATTTACCGGCGAACGACGGATTTGCCATCACGGTTCTTCTAGTGCGTTGCAGCCGAAGCGTCGGTCCACACCTGTTCTGCGATGACCCATGCACCGTTCGCCTGGCGCCTGAAGATCATCACGTATGTGCCCTTGTAAGGAGTAACCGTTCCGTCGGCGACACTGGTGAGAGTTTCGGAATAGTCTCCGCTGTCGTAGGCGAGGTTTTCGGAACGCTCCCTGGTGGCAGTGTGCAAAGTAATATCGCTCGTCATAGTGGCCATTACATTTTTGCAAAGCTCGCGAATCGCTGCGCGGCCTGAAACGCGAGTGCCGGTCGCGAGCAGGAACTCAGCATCCTCCGCATAAAGCGCGGCGATCTGATCGAGCTGCTTGGTGTGCAAGTCCTTTACCCATTCGGCGCGGAGCCTGGCAATTTCCGGCGAATTTGCGGGGGAGCTTTGCGGATTTGGCGCGGCCGCAAATGTGTTGCCACCAGAACGGAGGCGCGACGACACGGCAATCGTAGCGAGAATCACAGCAAATAAAATAAATGCTGAAATGGCCAGCTTGCGTAGAGAATTCATTTTTACCTCCTGTGTGCTCGATTCCAATCCGTTGTCAGAGTTCTTGTCAAGTCTACTGCGCCACTCCGCCTGTGAGATGAGTTGCGCGGAATAGTCCGCTGTTGGATCAGTTCATCGCGGGGCAACTCCGCGCGAGCGTGAACGAAGCCGACGTTTTCTGCCCCGGGCCAAGATTGTAGTCGTACGTGAAAACAACGTCGTAGGTTCCGTTGTCAAAATAAGGACCCAAAGTCTGCACCGTGGTTCCGGGGTTCAGGTCGAGATAATACGGCGCGTCCGCGAAATTTCCGCCGCTTGCCGGATGTCGAGTCACTGCAACGCTCCCCGCCGTCGGCCGTCCGCTGTATTCGATAATGACGATCGGCAATCCATCGGTGTTGTATCTTGTTGTGGAGCACCCTTCCGTTCCGGTAAGTGTCGAACCCGACGGATAGATTTTCGTTCCGGCCGGAATCTTCGCGTTCGAGTGCTGTTGGGTGACCGACGCGTCTACAAACGCGAAGCCGACGATCTTCCCTCCGCCCGCCCCTGATGCACTTGCGCGTACTGGAACGTCGGTGCCATTCGGAGATGAAACTGAGGAGCTGCCGCAACTCCAGGTACCAAGTGCAATTACGAAAGTTGCCAAGGCCATTTTTGAAATTCGCATCAAAAGTTCCTCTCTCTTTATTTTTAACACCTGCGAATCTGAATTCCCCGCGCCGATATTTCTGCCAGCAATTTCAAAACTCCTTCGGAAATTTCACTTTCGCAAGGCACGATCACCGCCCACTCCAAATTTTCGCGAAACTCCTTCGTGCGAATTTCCCATTGTCGGAATCTCGGCGATTTCTCGCCTCCGATATGAATCATCGACCAGTGGCGCGCTATTTCTATCGCGCTGGCGTCATCCGGAAGCGGCCCGCTTAAAATGAAATGGTTGTCGCCATGCACCAGAATTCCCACCATTGTTTTAGCGTTTCGGATTCAAGATACTTTCAGTTCAATCGTCGGCAAAAATCTCGGAGCTTTTCTTACTTTCGTTGCCTGCTCGAACGAATACGCCAGCTTGATCAGCACGCCTTCGCTCCAAGCGCGCCCGAAAAACGAAATTCCCACCGGCAGCGCGCCGAATGCAAATCCGGCCGGCACTGTGACGCTTGGATATCCGGCCA